>JBJKPT010000543.1:0-5189 GCA_046706045.1 Desulfobacterales bacterium | reverse complement strand
GGATATTCCGGATCTGCCCCTGCTGTTGTTGAGCAGCGAGCCGTCCAACCATTCCCGGGCCGAGCGGGTGGAGGCCACGTTCCTGGACAAGAACACACCGAATCTCTTGGCGGAGCTCCACGCGTTTTTTCTCTCCCAGCTCGGTTTCGGCGATTTTGTCTTTCGCATGCCCGACGGCAGCGAGGTCGGCCGGGCCGCGAGCCTCCTCGAATTGCAGGAACAGATCGCTCAGGCACCGGACGAAAGCCTCTTGTACCACGCGAAACGGAATCATTTTTCCCATTGGATCATGAGCCGAAGCGAAATCGGACTGGCCTCCCGGTTCCGGAAAGTCAAGGCAACCGACTTTGACAACGTCGACGTCCTGCGCGACTACCTCATCACCAACATCCAGGCCATGCGCCAGCTTCGGCAAAAGGGGGTGGTGGCCCAGTTCAAGGCCCGGGCCTACGATCCCGGGGTCATGGAATTTGTGAAGATCGGCACCGGCTCCCTGGGCGGGAAGGCCCGGAGCCTGGCGTTCATGTCGGCGCTGCTGCACGAAAGCGCGGAATTGCACGAAAAATTTCCGAATGTCCGCATCACCATTCCCAAGACCCTGGTGATCACGACCACGGGATTCGAATCGTTCATCGCCCACAACCGTCTCGAGGACCTGGCCCTGATCGAGGTGCCCGACGCGGTGGTGGCCAAACGGTTTCTTCGGGCGGAAATGCCCCAGTGGCTTCTTGAACAGCTGCGGATGTTCGTCGAACGGGTGGGCTTTCCCCTGTCGGTACGCTCCTCCAGTCTTTTGGAGGACGCCCAGTTCCAGCCTTACGCGGGCCTCTACGAAACGTACATGATCCCCAATAACCACCCGGATCCCGCGGTGCGTCTCCGGCACCTGGTCGAGGCCATCAAGCTGGTCTACGCCTCCACGTATTACGAAGGGCCGAAAGCCTACACGCGAAACCTCTCGAGCAAGCCCCAGGAGGAGGTCATGGCCGTGATCGTCCAGCAGATGGCGGGCCAGGTCCACGGCGATTTTCTCTACCCGAGCATTTCCGGGACGGCCCAGTCCCATAATTTCTACCCGGTGGGACACATGCGGGCCGAAGACGGTATTGCCTACATCGCCCTTGGGCTGGGGCGAACGGTGGTCCAGGGGGAACGGGCGCTCCGGTTTTCCCCGCGCCATCCGGACGTTTTGCCCCAGTTTTCCACGGTCGACGACATCCTGGAAAACGCCCAGCGCTTTTTTTACGCCCTGCGGCTTAAAGACTATCCGGAAAACCTGCGCTTCGACGAGTTCGAAAACCTCGAACGGCGCGATATCGACGATGCCTGCGACGAGCCGCCGGCAAGGGCGCTCTGCAGTACGTACATCATCGACGAGCATCGCATCCGGGACTCGGCGACGATCCGGGGCCCGAAGATTCTCACCTTCGCCCAGGTGCTCAAGTACAAGCGGTTTCCTTTGCCGGAGCTTCTGGGCGAGATCCTCGATCTGGGCCGCCGGGGCATGGGGTGCCCCGTGGAGGTGGAGTTCGCCGTGGACCTGAACGATCCGCCGGAAAAACGCGACACGTTTTATTTTCTTCAGATGCGTCCGATGGCCGCCGAGATCGAAGAATTTGAAATCGACATCACGCGCGCCGACCGCTCCGACGCCGTTTGCCTTTCCAATGCATCCCTGGGCAACGGCAAGCTGCAGCAGATCCGCGACATCGTTTACATCATGCCCGATGCCTTCAATCCCGCGGCCACCGGCAAGATGGCCGAGGAGATCGGCCGATTCAACGCCGCCCTGCAAAAAGCCAACCGGCCGTATCTGCTGATCGGCCCGGGTCGCTGGGGCTCCTCGGACCGGTGGCTCGGGATCCCGGTGCAGTGGCAGCAAATCTCGAAGGTGGGCGCCATCGTCGAGCTTCGGAACGAACAACTCAAGGCCGATCCGTCCCAGGGATCCCACTTTTTCCAGAACATCTCGGCGCTGGGAATCCCGTACCTGACCATCGATGACAACGGCGACGACCGGATTCGGTGGGAACGGATCAAGGCCCTGCCGAAATACAAGCAGGGCAACTACACGCGCCACGTGCAACTCGACGCCCCCATGACCTTGAAGGTCGACGGCCGCTCCGGCGTCGGGGTGGTGCTGCTGCCCTGAGGGGATTTGCCGTTGGTCCTTGCCCGGAGGATGGGCGCTCCCGTCTTCCTACCGGCCGAACCCCCGGTCCGGCAACGCCCAGGTCAGAAACTGGGCAAACACCTCCCAGACCCGGTCGCCGTACCCGCCGGCCATGAGGAAGGCCGCGGGGATCCCGCGCCGCTTCAGGAAGTCGTAAACCATCCGGTCCCGGGCCATCAACTGTTCCAGGGTAAGCTTCAATCCCGCCGCCGAGGGAAGCTCGTCGTGTTCGTAAGGGTCGGCGCCCCAGACGACGATGGCAAGATCCGGCCTCGCCGAGGATCCCAGGCGATCCAATCCCTGCCGGAGGCCTTCGAGGTAGTGCGCCTCGTCCCCGGCTTCGATGGGGATATCGATGTCGCTGGGGATAAAGGATGGGTTGGCCGAGCCGTCGGCAAGGGTCTCGGGGCCGTCCAGGGGCCAGCCTTTCGCCATGTGGATGCTCAGGGTGACGATGGTGTCGTCTCCCGCCGTGATGGCGGCGGTGCCGTCTCCTTTATGGACATCCGTATCGATGACCCATACCGTCCGAACCCGTTTCTCCGCCTGGAGCTTGCGGGCCGCGATGACCACGTCGTTGATCAGGCAGAATCCGCTGCCGTGGTCCGCGTGCGCGTGGTGCGCCCCGCCCGAAAACGAGCAGCAGAACCCGTGGGCCAGGGCCAACCGCGCGCATTCCGCGGTGCCTGCCGCTTTCAGAAGAATGCGCTCGAAGAGGTCGGTGAGGGGCCGGGCGGCCTTTTCGGGCGCGTATCGGTGGTAGCTTCCGTCCGCGGCGATCAGCTCGTAGGTGGCCAGAAGCGTTTCCTCCAAGGCGCCGCCGTAGAGACGCGCCACGTAGGCCGGCGTGTGAACGCGTTCGAGGTCGTCTCTTTCGAGGCGTTCATCGATCCGGTCCTTGTGCCAGTCCCGGATCCGCGGCCCCAGGGCGGGGTGATTCTTCAGCGCCGCGAAGGTGTTTGTCGCGCGGCTGTTGCGCACGGGGATCTGGATGCCGAATTCCAGGAGGCTTGCCGGTATGCGGGGGTCATACAAGATCATTTGACTTGAACCCATCGCCGATGGATGATCCGAAGAAATCCAATGAAGCGCCGCCGCGGGCGGCATCCGCAGATGTTGACCCATAGTGGGGATGCGTCGGGAAAAAATCAAGGTCCGCCATTTCCCTTTCGGGGCCAAGGGAAGGGATCCGCCATGAAGCCTCGACCGTTTCAAACCGTCTTGGACTACCACGAGGCCACCAAGCACCATTACCACCGCTACGCCCGATCGGCCGGGGCCATGGATTGGGCCAACCAGCCCGTGCCCTTTCGATTCTACGAAGGGCTGACCCCCATCCGCCTGCCCCTGGCCGGGGAAGACCCCGCCGCGGCCTATGAAGACCTTTACGCGCCGGTCCGGGAACCGGCAAAGGACCCGGGCCCGGCCGGCCTGGGGCTCTTTCTCGAGCTTTCCCTGGCGCTCTCGGCGTGGAAAACCGCCGGCGGCAGCCGCTGGTCCCTGCGCATCAACCCATCCTCGGGAAACCTGCACCCCACCGAGTGCTACCTCATTCTTCCCGAATCGGCGGATTTGCCCGGCGGCCTGTTCCACTACAACCCCCTGTGGCATGCCCTGGAACCCCGGGCCGGTCTGCCGGAGGACGCGGGGCGCCAATGGGGAGAACACTTTGGCGGCAAGGGGTTTCTGGTGGCCCTGAGTTCCATTTATTGGCGTGAATCGTGGAAATACGGCGAGCGCGCGTACCGCTACGGAAACCTCGACGCGGGCCACGCCCTGGCGGCCCTCTCCTACGCGGCGCGCCTGATGAACTGGCGGTGGACCTGCCTCACCGCTGCCGGGGACGATCAGATCCGGATTCTGCTGGGGTTCGATCGCACGGCGTGGGTGCCCCTGGAGGCGGAAACGCCCGATCTCATCGGGTGGGTCTCGGTGGACGGCGGATCGGGCGCCGTTGCCCGGAGCCTTCCGGATTCCCTGGTGCGCCCCTTCGCGCAGATTCCGGTCAAGGGCCGGCCGAACCGCCTGAGCCGGCAGGCCGCGGACTGGCCCATCATCCGGGAAGTCGCCATCGCGGCCGAAAAGGGCCCGACGACGCCCTTGCCCTGGGTCGTGCCGCCCGCACCCCTTTTCCACCCGCCGCCCCGGGGGCCGGGAGCCGCCGCCGTGATCCGGAAGCGGCGAAGCGCCGTGGCGTTCGATCCGAAAAAAACCGTTTCCGCCGATGCCTTCCTGGCGATCCTCGACCGCACCCGGCCCCGGGCCGGGATCGTTCCGTTCAGCGCAGCCCCGGCGTCCCCGGCGGTCGACCTCTTGGTTTTCGTCCACCGGGTGACGGGGCTCGCCCCGGGGCTCTACCTTTTCATCCGCACCGGGGAGTCCCCGGAGGTCCTGCGGGCCGAATGGGATTCCCGCTTCCAATGGCGGCCGGTGCGGCCCGGTTTTCCACTCTGGCTCCTTGCCGACGGGGATATGACGTTCACGGCCATGACGCTCGGCTGTCACCAGGAGATCGCGGGGGATGGCGCTTTTGCCCTGGCCATGCTCTCGCCCCTGGGCCACCGGGTGCGCGAGCAGCCGTTTTGGTACCGCCATTTGCACTGGGAATGCGGCATGATCGGGCAGGTCCTCTACCTGGAGGCCGAAGCCCACGGCATCCGCGGCACCGGCATCGGCTGTTTCTTCGACGACCCCGTCGCGGCGCTTCTGGGCATCCGGGATCGCTCGCGCCAGAGCCTCTACCATTTCACCGTGGGCCACCCCGTGGAAGACCCGCGTCTTGCCACCCTGCCGCCGTACCACCACCTTGAGGCCTTGTGATTCCGGCGGCGGGATGATAGGGGGTGGTCATCCCCAAATGGTCCATATCGAAATCGCCATCGAAATCGGGATCGAACATGCCGGCATGGCGCTTATTTTCGATTTCGATGACGAAAAGATTTTCCAAGAATCCATCTCCTTTTCATCAAAGTTAACGACATCGGATGGACAATAGGGAGTCTTCATCATGCTCACC
>JBJKPT010000542.1:0-4354 GCA_046706045.1 Desulfobacterales bacterium | reverse complement strand
GGATTCAATCCGGGATTGACCGGCACGGGGACGATCCCCGCCTTGGCGCAGCCGTAAAGGGCAATCACGTACTCCACGGAGTTCAATCCCAAGACGCCGATGCGATCCCCTTTCTGAAGCCCCGACGCCCGCAGCGCATGGGCGAAACGGTTCAGTTCCCGGTTCAACAACTCATAGGAAAACCGGATGTCCTTTCCCCCCCGGCGTTCCTCCAGCGCGGTTTTTTCCCCGGTGGTAGCGGCCCTGCGGCGAAAGATATCACCAATTGCCGTGCGTTCGACCAGGTTGTGGATGAGTTCGGTGTTCATTTCGGTCCCCCTTTCCATTGGAACGGATTCGCCCGTGATGCCACGATTCACGGGAAAGCAGCGTTTCCGGAATTTCCACCATTTTTGCGCGGAAGTATTCGCCGAGGGTCTTTGCCTGCGGATCGAGTCTTCCGCTCGCGGCGACCCCGTCTCCGAGCACCCCCTGAATGTAAAAATTCACCGCCAAAAGATTCGGGAATTCGAACCGTTCGATTTCAAAAGCCGCCATGTCGGGCAGCAACTTTTTGAGTGCTGCCACGTCCAGGAGGTTCTTTAAAAAGGCATAGGCTTCCGGCGTTTTGGCCCAGACGCCGAGGTTGGCGTTACCGCCCTTGTCGCCGGAACGGGCGGCGAAAATTCGGCCCAGGGGCGTCTTGATGGTGTTTCCGCCCGGTGCGGCCGGAAATTCCCGGCCCGCGGTCCCCGGGATGGGATCGGCCGGCCGATGGGACCGGAAATCCACGCCCGTGAGCTCCTCGTCCACGTAAACCTGCTGGCTCACCTGCCGGGCGGATACCAGGGCCGGCCAGTGAACGATGGCCGGGGTCGCCTTTTGCGGGGGTGCGGTCGCGGAAAAGCCCGGAAAGCTTGCCAGGGCGAGCTCCACAATTTTGGTGGAAAGCAGATCGACCCGCTTCCGATCGGGATCCATGACAAATATCCGCAGATAGGAAAACGCCTCTTCCTGGGTCGGGGGATCGTCCTTTGCCGACGGGATGAGGCGGACCTCCGATACGGCAAAGCGGTTTCTTCCGCCGAGGCTGAAAAAAAGGGCGTCTTCGAAGACCCGGGCCTTTTTCTCCGCATCGAGCCCGGGCACCAGGAGGGTCATGGCATTCTGGTAGCCGACAAGGGTGTTGATGCAGACTTTCAAGGTCTCCGGCGGCGGCTCGCCTTTTGCCCCGCTCACGCGCACCCGGTCCGGTCCTTCGGAATGGAGCGCAATCGTGTCGAACCGGGCCACGACGTCGGGGTTGAGGTACCGGGGCGAGCGGACGTCGTAGAGAAGTTGCGCGGTGACGGTGCCCACCGAAACCCGTCCTCCGGTTCCCGGGTGCTTGGTGATGACGGCCGAGCCGTCGGGTTCGATTTCCGCGATGGGAAAGCCGATCTGCCGGAAATCGGCCACTTCGTCCATGAAGGCATAGTTTCCGCCGGTTGCCTGGGCCCCGCATTCGATGATGTGCCCGGCGGTCACGGCCCCGGCCAGCCGGTCCCAGTCGTCGCGTTGCCATCCGAACCGCCAGGCCGCGGGACCCGAGACCAGGGAGGCGTCGGTCACCCGTCCGGTCACCACGATGTCGGCCCCGCGGGTCAGGGCCTCGGTGATCCCCCAGCCGCCGAGATACGCGTTGGCCGTGATCGGGATCCCCGTTGCCCCGGCCAGGGGGATCCCCTTGTCAAGGTGGGTGAAGGGTTCTCCCAAGGCCTGAAGCGCTGCCAGCCGGGGCATGAGATCGTCGCCCTCGATGTGGGCGATGCGGGGGTGGATGCCCAGCGTTTGCGCCAGTTGCGACAGCCGTTCGGCGAGGCCTCCGGGGTTTAATCCCCCGGCGTTGGCCACCACCCGGATCTTCCGGTCCAGGCATTCCCCCATGATCGTTTCCATTTGGTTCAGAAACGTCGGGACATAGCCGCCGGAAGGATCTTTCAGCCGAAGCTTGTAGAGAATCGCCATGGTGAGTTCGGCCAGGTAATCGCCGGTCAGGACATGGATTTCACCTCCCGTCACCATCTCCCGGGCCGCGGAGAACCGGTCTCCGAAGAAACCGCTGCAATTGGCGATGACCAGTTTCTCGTCGCGTGAGCTCATGGAAGGACTCCTTGCTTTTGACTTTATCCCTATCCGCACGGAAGGTGTGGATTTTATTTCAGACGAAACCGCTGGGACTTTTCCCATCGGGGCGGCAGATGTCCGTGCCGAATGGGCCTATTTGCCGGTGAAGACGGGCTTGCGTTTCTCCATGAACGCCCGGATGCCTTCCCGGGCGTCCTCGGTGCGGGCCACGGCGAAGAGTTGATCCGCGAGGTAATCCAGTGCCCTGTCAAAGGGCATGCCCGCCGCGGCATGAAAGGCCTCTTTCCCGATCTTGATACCGATGGGGCTCTTGACCGCAAGATCCGCGAGGGCGGTGGCGGCCGCATCGTCCAGTTCCATGGGCGGGACCGACCGGGTGATGAGGCCCATGTCCGCGGCGTCGGCCGCCGTGAGCATCCGGCCGGTGAGGACCATCTCCATGGCTTTTTTCCGCAGCACGTTCCGGAAGATGATCGCGCCGATCATCATGGGGAATAGGCCCACATTCACCTCCGGGGTTCCGAACCGCGCCGTGTCCTCGGCAAACACCATGTCGCAGGCCATCATCAGGCCCATGCCGCCGGCCAGGCAGTACCCGCGCACCTTGGCGACCGTGGGTTTGGAAAACGCGTAGATCCGCTTGAGGAGCCGGGCATAGGAATAGAAATCCGGGGGCGTTTCGGTGCCGTCGGTGGCGATCGCGCCGCCGCCGAGATCCGCGCCGGTGCAAAACGCCCGGTCGCCGGCGCCCGTGATGAGGACGGCCCGGGCCCGGGGCTCCGCCTCGATCCGGTCGAGGTATTCGTGGAAGCGCGCGATCGCCTCCTTGCTGAGGGCGTTTCGCAGTTGCTCCCGGTTGATGGTCAACCGGGCCGTGGAGGCTTCCAGGGCATAGATCACGTGGGGTTCCATGGCTTCCCTTCCTTTATGCTTCTTCTTCCGGCGTGAGATCCACCAAAATTTCGCCCGGCATCACGTTGTCTCCCACGGCCGCACGGACCCGCGTGACCCGGCCCGCGAACGGCGCGGTCAGGGTGGCCTCCATCTTCATGGCCGACACCACCACGAGGGGATCGCCTTTTTTTACCATCGCCCCCTCCCCGGCCGGAACGGCGACGACCACCGCCGGCATCGGGGAGGTCACGTCCCCGGACGCCGTATCCGCACGCGTTTCTTCGGAAAGCAATGGGGCCGTATCGTCCGCGTCGGTTACCCGATAGAGGGCGCCCTCGATCATCACCTGCTTTTCGCCGGCCTCTTCGAAGATCCAGGCGGTGACGGCGCGGCCGTCGATATGCAGGTGAATCCGGTTCGGACCGACCGGATGGAAACGGACGTCGTGGGCGGTGTCGCCGGTGGTGTCGCGGAGGCGGTTTTCGGGCAGGGGGGAGACGTCAAGATCGAGGGGCTCTTTGTTGATCTTGAGGTGGTAGTTCATGGCGGGGTGCTCCTTTTGGGTTCGGCACGGGCTTGCACGGACAATCACGGACCCGCGCGGGCGAACGGCCCGGCGCTATTGTCGCCAGTTGCCCAGGGTCTGCCAGGGCGATGCGGGGTGCGCCGCCGCATCGGTCGAAGCGGTTTGCCGGTTCGGCCGGAGTTGTTCGTCGATGGCAAAGGCGATGCCGGCCTCGGTCGCGTGATGCGCGGCCGGCTGCCAGTCGTGGAAATGGGCGTCGATGAAACCGGTGAAGGTGTCCCCGGACTGGAATGCCTCGGATTGGAGGACGTCGCGAAGAAACCCGACCGGGGTTTTGACGCCGAAGATGACGGTCGCTTCGAGGGCGTTCACCATCCGGCGGATGACCTGATCGCGGTCCTGGGCATGGGCGATCAGTTTGGACAAGATCGGATCGTAGGCCACGGGGACCGTCGCTCCGGCGTAAATGCCGCTGTCGTTTCGAATGCCGGGACCGCTCGGCTCGTTCAGGTACCGGATCACGCCGGGAGACGGCAGGAATCCTTTTTCCGGATCCTCGGCGTAAATCCGGCACTCGATGGCATGCCCCCGTCCGGCGACGCGCTCCTGGGCGATGGAGAGGGGGCGCCCGGCGGCGATGCCGATCTGTTCCCGCACGAGATCCACGCCGGAGACCATTTCGGTGATGGGATGCTCCACCTGGAGGCGGGTGTTCACTTCCATGAAATAAAAGGATCCGTCGGGGGCGAGAAGAAATTCGACCGTGCCGGCGTTCACGTACCCGGCGGCCCGCGCGGCCTCGACGGCGGCCGTCCCCATTTTCCGGCG
>JBJKPT010000541.1:0-3264 GCA_046706045.1 Desulfobacterales bacterium | reverse complement strand
GGAAAGTGTGGATTCTGGTCGGAGACAAGGCCGCAGGGATTTTTCGACCGCAGGCGTAGCGTGGGCTACGTCGAGGATCGAAAAATCCCGAGAACGCCAAATCGGCCCCAAAGATGCGTCTTGCCTTCGGACACTACTTGAATGCCGCCCCCGGTTTCACCCCGAACAGCTTCAAAATTTTGGCCAGGGGACAAAAACCGGTAAACGCGGCCTGCACGAGGTTTGCGCCCACAAAGGCGGTGAACCAGAGCCAGTAGTGGCTGAAGACGACGGCCAAAAACAGGCTGATCAGAATAAAGCTTCCGGCAAAAACAAGTACCATGCGATCCAGTTCCATGTTGACCTCCTTGAAAGGTTGTTTTTCAATGGATGCGGCCTTGGTGGCCCTGGGCGTAACTATGGTGACGCACCGAGATGGTCGAAGCCCCGGGACCGCAAGGCGCGGGACGCGAGAATACCCGGCGTCGTTGAGCGCCGAAAAACGCTGCGGCTCCGGATGGGCGAGCCATCGCATGCCATTGCCATTATACCCATGACCGATTAGTGAGCCTCGAACCGGCGACCGGTTACAGGCTTTCCCGAGCCCGGCGATTGCATCCATTTTCCCATATTATCACCGGAAGCATAAAACCGCGGGTTTTTTTGGATCCGGCCAAGTGAAAAACCAGCACCGAGATGGTTGGAAGGAAAAGAGGCGAACATGAAGATATTCACGAGGAAAAGGGTCGTTTCCGCGCTTGTTGTCATTTTCGTTGTTGCCGCCGTTTTTGCTTACCGGAACCGGGAATACGTTCAAGAGCTTCCGATCGGTTGCGCCTTCAAGGCCAGGGCCCTGTGTTCGGCGCTCTTCGTTTCCGGGCGCGATCCGGCGGTCGCCGCCCGGGAGGATGTCGGCTTCAATCCGCTCTTCAAGTTGTTCCATGCGACCATCGACCGGGCCGATAAGAGCGTCACCTGCTCCCTTCTGGGGACCGGTGTGTTCGAGAAGAAAGCCGTGGATGTGGATGGACTGGGTTCCGTTCTCCTCTCCGGCGTACCGGAAAAGACCATCCGCGCCTGGAAACCATCAATCCCCCTTCCCGAACCGGCCCATCCCGAAGCCGTGCCGTGGCCAACGGGAGAGCTCATGCCCCAAGGACCGCTCCCAGCGAACGTCGATATGGCGAAATTGGGATCGGCGGTCGACAAACTCTTCATCGAGTCGAACCCCAACAAGAAACTGCGCACCCGGGCACTGCTCATCGTCTACGACGGGTGCCTCGTTGTCGAGCGCTACGGACCGGGGATCACCCAAGATACCCGGCTCCTCGGCTGGTCCATGACCAAGAGCGTCACCAACGCCATCGTCGGGATCCTCGTCAAGGAAGGGAAGCTTGCGCTCAAGGAGCCTGCCCCCGTACCCGAATGGCGGAAGAATGGCGACCCGCGGCACGCCATCACGCTGGACGAGCTCCTGCGAATGAGTTCGGGGCTTGAATGGGAGGAGAGTTACACCAAACGACCCGTTTCGGATGTCAACATCATGCTGTTTTTGAAGCCGGACATGGGCGCTTATGCCGCCTCCAAACCCCTTGCCGCCAAACCGGACACGGTTTGGGTCTATTCGTCGGGGACGGCCAACATCATCAGCCGGATCATCCGTCAGGCGGTTGGCGACCGGGAGGCCTACTGGGCGTTTCCCCGGCGCGAACTGTTCAACAAAATCGGGATGCGGAGCGCCGTATGGGAGACCGATGCGTCGGGGACCTTTATCGGATCCTCTTACCTGTATGCCACCGCGCGCGACTGGGCCCGTTTCGGTCTGCTGTACCTGAACGACGGCGTTTGGCAGGGGGAGCGGATTTTGCCGGAAGGCTGGGTGGCCTACAGCACCACGCCGACGCCGGGTGCTCCGAAAGGCCAGTACGGCGCTCTTTTCTGGTTGAACGGGGGCAAGGATTCAAAACCCGCAGGCCGGCTGTATCCCAGCTTGCCCGGCGATGCCTTTTTCGCCGAAGGCTATCAGGGCCAAGCAATCGCCGTCATCCCTTCCCGAAAGCTCGTGGTGGTCCGGTTGGGCATGACCTACGATGACGACTGGGGCATGGAGGCGTTCCTGAAGAGTGTCCTTGATGCGATCCATTGATCCCCCGTTCATCTTGGCCAGGGCGCGGACGCCCATAAAAAAGGAAAAGGGCCACTTGGGAATGGGCGCGATCTACTTCCGCTGCGCCTTGTCATGCCGGATGTGCAGACCGATCGGCACAAGCGCGGGTCCGTTTTGCAGGCAGGCGACGGCGCGGCCCCTGTCGGTCACGCCTAGGGAGAAAAGCTGCCGACCGGTGGAGGGTTCCTCCGGCCCATGCAGCTTTTCAAAATTGAAACCGGAATGGGCCCAGTGCTGACGGGTTCGCAATCCCCCAAGAAGTTCGCGCCACCACCGAGGAGCCCGTTATGAATGGAGATACATTCATGATCGTGACCACTAGCTTCCAAATTGAAGGAAAAGAAATTTCAGAGTACATGGGGATGGTTCGAGGCATTACGGTAAGAATGCCAAAGGTGAAGCAGTCTTTTAAAGGAGCCATGCATGCGTTAAAAAACCTTGGAGGAGACATTCCGCAATTCGCGGAAGTATGTGAGCAAGGAAGGGAAGCCGCCTATAACAAAATGGTTGATAGCGCCGAATCGATAGGGGCAGATGCCATTATAGGTGTGCAATACGATAGCTCACCGTTTCAAAGCGAATCAATCGAAATATTATGCTACGGAACAGCGGTAAAACTGAAATCATAGCGACATAACGAAAGCATTGAGGGAAAGTAGGGGGTGCTCCTCGGTTTGTAGGTTTCCATTTCATGACGGTCCCGCAAAACATCCTCGAACCGTCTTGCCGCACCTGATCCGGCATCCAGAACGTGTTGAATTTGCTGGATGGCGACAAGGCTTCACTGCGCGCCCGACTTTCTTCGGAATGACAAGAAAGTGGGAAAAATGACTTTTTACGACGTCATCTTTCATAACACGGCTCTAATTCGATATGTTTTTCTTATTTCTGGCTTTGGTAAATTATGTAATATTCCCAGATAGATAAATCTAAACTTACAATTTAAGGTGCGTCCCCCACGTCCTCTGATATGCGCATCCATTGTATCGTCCGGGGACTTTAACGAGCGCTTTCAGGGGTTAAAATCGGATTCGTCATGGCCATTGCCGGCGGATTATCGTGCAACATCAGAATGGTGACGACAGATTTCTGTGTGTGAATCCGTGTGAGACTATGTG
>JBJKPT010000540.1:0-5416 GCA_046706045.1 Desulfobacterales bacterium | reverse complement strand
CCAGATCGATCTCAGCGTCGGGGATCTGGTCACCTTCGTGGCCGGGCTGGACTCGGTGGGGGTCATCGCGGTTTACCTGGAAGGCTTTCGGAATCTTGACGGGATCGCCCTGTGCCGGGCCGTGGAGGCGGCCGTCGCAAGTGGAAAGGATGTGATCTTTTACAAGGCCGGCCGCACCCCGGAAGGAAAGTCGGCCACCTCCAGCCATACGGCCTCCGTGGCCGGGGACCCCATGGTCTGCGAATCCTGCGTGCATCAGGCCGGGGCCATGGTGGCCCGGGACTTTTCCGAATTCGACGACCTTCTGGTGCTCTCCGCCACCCTGCGCAACAAATCGGTTTCCGGAAACCGGTTGGCCGCGGTGAGCGGCGCGGGATTCGAAGCCGTCGGCATGGCCGACAGCATCCAGGGGGAAGACTTCCGGATGCAGATGGCGCAGCTCACCCCCGAATCCGTCACAGCGCTATCCGAGCTGATTGGCCGCAAGCACCTGGAGGGCCTGGTCGACATCCAGAACCCCATGGACATCAACCCGGCGGCCGACGACGAAACGCATGTGGGGGTGGCGCGGATTCTCATGGCGGATCCGGCGGTGGACGGCGTGGTGCTCGGGCTCGACCCCCTGTCCCCGGCGACCGAGACCCTTGTGCGGCAGGACATCGACGCCGATCGGCCCGGAAAAAAGAAAAACCTCGTGCGGATGCTGGCCGAGCTCTTCGGGGAAACCCAAAAACCGCTGGTGGGGGTGATCGACGGCGGCGCGCTCTACGATCCGCTGGCCGAACGGCTCATCGCTACCGGGATACCGGTCTTCCGCTCGTCGGCCCGGGCCGTGGCGGCGCTCGCGAAATACATCAACGGCCGGCTGCACGCGGAGACGATCCGCCGGGACAAAACCCAGCGGGCATAGCCGGTGGGGACCGGGGATGGTCACGATAACATCCGAGCACGTGCACGAGCACGTTTGCGTTCACGAAAATCCACCCCGACCCACGTTGCGGTGCCACGCGCTATGAATTCTTCGCAACGGCCTCGGCGATGGCCCGGCGCAGGGCTTCGCTGTGGCGTTTGCCGGCGTAATGCACCGGGCTGCTGCCGTAGATCGGATCCCATCCGGCCGGGTCGTTCGTGCAAAAATACTGGGTTTCAAGGCCGATCCGAACGATCGCCTCTTCGGGCGTCAGGCCGATGATCTCCTTGACGGCTTCCCAGGTGGAGCCGCAGGGCGACCCGCGCAACACCTCGATCGCCCCGATCCGGCCGTCTTTGAGGGACACCCGGAAGGCCGGCTCCCCGAAGCGCTCGCCGTACCGGCCCAGGTCGAGATCCGGGGGCAACCCGCAGCAGGTCGGCGGGGTGATCACCGTGCCGGTGCGTGATTTTTTCCCCGAAGCGATCACGGGAATCCCGAGCCGCGTGCACATGGCCCCCAGGTCCTGGGAAAGATCCGGGTGTTTGAGGAAGTCCAGGACCAGATCGGCATCGATTCGTTCGGGCAGGTATTCGGCACCGTCGTCGATGATGTCCGGAAGCGGCCCATCGATATCAAACACCTCGATGTCGAAGTCGTCCCCGCCGAAATCGGTGATGCCGGCGATCTTGCTCCGGCCGCTGCCGTTTTGCTCCACGATGAGAATCCGCTGGCGCTTTCCGGCTCCGCTCATCCTTCCAGTTCCTCCAGCCGGTTGTCGAATTCGGCCTGTTTTTCCTCCAGTTCGCCCGCCAAATCCTCCAGGTGGCCGTAGGCCTCGTCGATCGCGTTCCGGCAGTTGCGGATCAGGGCCGCAAGTTCGGCGATGCGGGTGCCGTCTTGCTGCTGAGAGGCATCGATCATGGCATCGTTCAGATAGGCCATTTCCGTTTCCCTGGACTCGATCGTCTCTTCGGTCTTGCGGACGCGGCGTTGGAGCGGGGTCAGCGCCCGGCTCCGTGCGTTGATCACTTCCGAGCGCAGCCGTTTGCGTGTTTTCCGATCCCGTTTCGGTTCGACCGCCGCCGGGGGGGCCTCCTCCTCCGGGGGCTCTTCCCTGGTGCCGGCATCGTCGTCCGACCACCCGCCGCGGTCGAGGAAATCCTGGTAGGTGCCTTCGAAAACCTCGATGCCGCTGTCTTTGAAGACAATCAGCCGCCCTGCGATGGCATGCAAGAACATCTCGCTGTGGGTGACCATGACGACCGTCCCGTCAAAGGCATCGATGGCTTCCAGAAGCGCGTCACCGGAATCCATGTCCAGGTGATTGGTGGGCTCGTCGAGAAGAAGGAGATTCACCGGGGTGGCGAGAATCTTTCCCAGCATCACCCGGCACTTTTCCCCGCCGGAGAGAACCTTGACTTTCTTCAGGGCATCGTCGCCGGAAAACATCATGGCCCCGCTGAAGTTGCGGGCCTTTTGCAGGTCCACGTCGCCGTGGGCGAAGTGAATTTCGTCAAGAACGGTGCGCCGGTCGTCCAGGCTCTGGACGTTGGTCTGTTCGTAAAACCCGGTCACCACCCGGGGACTCGAATGGATGGTTCCCGCATCGGGTTTCAAGATCCCGGCCAGAAGCTTTAAAAGCGTGGTCTTGCCCTTGCCGTTGGGCCCGACGATGCAGATACGGTCCCCGGCGTTCACGCCGAACTCGACGTGATCGATGATCGGCGGCTTGTCGGCGGCGTAACCGAAGCAAAGCCCCTCGACGCGCATGACGAACTTTCCGGGAAACGGTTCGCTGCGAAAGCTGAATTCCAGGGATTCCAGTTCCTGGAGTTTGTCCTTTTTCTCCATCTTGGCCAGGGTCTTCATCCGTGACTGGACCATGTTGGCCAGGCGCGCCTTGGCCCGAAACCGCGAGATGAAAAGTTCGACTTCCTTCCGGCGCCGCTCGTCGTTTTGCCGCGTTTTTTCGTAAATCTCTTCGTCCTGGGCGATCTGGGCATAGTACTTCTCGGTATCGCCCTCGATCTTGCGGATCTTCTGGCGGTGAATGCCCAGCACATGGGTGACGATCCGGTCCATGAATCCCCGATCATGGGTGATGAGCATGATTTCGCTCGGCCAAGCATTCAAAAACCGGGAAATCCAGCGGATGGAGGTAATGTCCAGGTAGTTGGTCGGCTCGTCCAGGAGCAGAAGATCCGGCTTGGCCGCGAGGGCCTTGGCCAGGTTGAGACGGACCTGGAAGCCGCCGGAAAACATCGTGGGCGGCCGGCCCATGTCATCGTTGGAAAAACCGAGACCCACCAATAGCTTTTCGGCTTCCCAATGGTGACCTTTTTCCGTCGCGGGAAGGCTGGTCATCACCTCTTCAAGGACCGTTTCCCGGGTAAACCGGATCTGCTGTTCCACATGACCGATCCGGTAACCTCTGGGGATAACGATCTGTCCGCTGTCCGGGTGCTCCTCACCGGTGATCAACCGAAACAGGGTGGTCTTGCCGTGGCCGTTGCGCCCGACAACACCGACGCGTTCCCGGCGGTTGAGCTTGAAGCCGACGTTTTCCAGCAGCACCCGGGCGCCGTAGCTTTTGGTAAGGTTTTCAATGCGAATCATGGAATATCTCAGCGTCTGGTTGAAAATGCCTTCTTCGGCCCCGTTTCCTCCGGCGGCGATGACCGGCGTCGTTCGGAAAAGCGTCAGCGTCAAACCCGCCGGCCGTCGACCGCGGACGGCCGACGGCCCGGGGCAAAATGGCTGGAGGCGGTATAAAGGAAAGTGGGGGGGCTGTCAACGCAGGGGAAAAATACGGATCACGCGGCCGGGGCTTCCGCCCTCGCCCTCGACTTCGGCGATGCGCACATGATTCTTTATCTCGGGGATCGTCAACTTCCCATGGGGACTGTCGATCTCGGTTTTGGCGTAAATATTTCCAATCACCTTGGCCACGGGAACGCCGGGATCCATGGCGGCGGACTCCTTGAGAACGGCGAGCCCCTCGTTGATCTCGGCCATCTCGTGATCGACCTGCTTCAACTGGCTGTTTTTTTCGGCGATCAGGGAAAGGGTCTGGTCGTCTTCTTCCATGATGGCCGCCACTTTCTCGTCGATGTCGCGATTCATTTCCGCCAGCTGCGCGACGGCTTTCCGAATCGTTCGCATCATGCCCGGATGGGACTTCACCCCGGGAGCGAGAAGTTTCTCTTCAAGTTTTCGCTGCTGCACCATCTGGTGATCCTGCTTCTGGGCGATTTGCCCGAGATCGGTGTTCAATGCTTCCGAATGGATCTTCAGCGACTCGATGCTGTCTTCCAACATCGTTTTCCGGCGCCGCAACGTCGACAGCCGGTCTTTAAACGATTTCAGGTCCCGGATCAGTTGGAAATCGATTCCCATGGTCAATCGGCTGGGCTTTGAGGCCGAGGCCCCGATGTCGCGGACGTGGAACCCCTTCCTCGCGGAAATGCTCGAGGCGAGGATCTCTCCGTCGGGAATGAGGCAGCGGCCACCGACCTCGATGGTGCAATCCAGAATCTCCCGCTCAACGATCAAATCCCCCTTCACGTGGATCGTGCTGTTGTGAATGTGGCTGGCCTTGAGATTCCCGCCGACGGTCACGGTTGCTCCGTAAATGCCGCCGAAAACGGCCACGTCCTCCTCGATTTCCACCGTGGCACTCTGGATTTCCCGGGCTTTGAGCACTTTTCCCCGGACACGGTACCCGCTGCAAACCGTTCCCGGCACCTCGATCAACCCGTCGTAATCCACGTGCCCCGTCTCCAGGCCGATGTCGGCGTGAACCAAGAGCTGGGCCAGGACATGAATCGTGCCATCCGGAGTGAGTTTGGGGATGCCGTCGATCTTTGCCAGGGCCCGGTTGCCGTCTTCGGAGCGCCGGACCCCCTTGCCGCACTTGATGGGTGGCGACTTGATCCGGGGCGGGGATATGGGGCGGCCGTAGACATCCATTCCCGGTTCTCCGGGACTTCCCCCCGATTTTTCCGCCAGCGGGTCGCCGGCCTTCACCTGGGGAAGCGTCCCCCGGTCCTTCCAATCCATGATGCCGCCCTCTTTGAGGGTGCCGACACGCAGGGGATCGGTATCGAAGAGGTAGTTGATTTCGTCTGGCCGACCGGGGGCTGCGGGGGTGCCGGTCGCCACCCGGAAGGGTTCCTCGGGCAGGGGGTCGGTGGCGAGGTAGGCCGAAAGCGCGTCATCGCTTAAAAGACCGTGGACGATGCCGTGATCGGCAAGCAGGCGCTTGATCGCTTCCAGGGAAACACCGTGAACCTGCCCGCCGGAAGGGACCAGGTAGGCGAAAAGGATGTCTTCGGAAACCACGAGGTTCAATTCGAGGCCGTTTGGCCTTTCCGATGGATCCGGACCGTCGTCTCCGGAAGGCGCCGCCGGAGGCCTGGGGCTGCCGGGGGATGTGCCGTTCAGGACGGCCGACACCAGCTCCGGGGTCAAAAGCCCCATGGAGACCATCACCCGGCCGATGGG
>JBJKPT010000539.1:0-11057 GCA_046706045.1 Desulfobacterales bacterium | reverse complement strand
GTTCGACGCCGCCCATGCGGTACCGACAAATCCGATGAAAAGCGACAGGAAGAAGACCAGAAACGTGGAGATGCAGAGTTTCTTCATGGTATGCGCTCCCGACGCCTGGGGTTGGATCGGATTGCTTATCGGTGACATGACGTTTCTCCTCAGAAAGCAAAAAAACGAATGCTTCAAAACGCTGTTCGGAACCCGGCTTCAAGATAGATCCGGCCGTTGTAGCGAATCGTCCGGCTGTCGAGCCGGTATTGGTAGACCCTGGCTTTGGAGATATCCAGGGATGTGCCGCCGCTGACACCCTGATAAACGGTCAGAAACCGGGTGCTGTTGGTGATCCCGGGATTCGGTGTGCCGCTGTTTGCGTTCGTCACCATAAAAACCTGCGAAAACTGGTTGGTCCAGTTGCTGTCATTTGTGACATCGTTCTGATCCGGCAGATCCGAAAGATTGTGAAACCAGTTAAAGCCGGCGGTAGCCGGATTCGCCATCAGGGCACCGTTGTTTTGAACGAGTTGGGCGTTTTCCATGAGGCCGGCATCGGCCAGGAAAAAATTTTGTTTCTGGATCCGGTCGTTTCCCGCGATCTGAAGTTCCACGGAGGTGGTGGTGGTACCGGAAATGCCCATGACCGTGGCAAGGGCCAGGAGAATCAAGGCGATGACGATAACGGATCCGTCCTCGTTTTTCATCGGACGAAGACCGGAGGCCAGGGCCGCTTTTCCCAAGGTTTTCATGGTGAACATGTTTCCGACCTCTGTGTTTTGGCTACTGCAAATAGGACGACACGCCGACAAGGCTTGTGATGATGCCGTCCGGTGCCTTGACGTTTACGGTGATGACTTTGGTACTCGCGACCGTGCCGTCGGCGATGGTCCAGGAAATTGTATACGCCTTCTGCGGATCTGGAGGCGCGCCGGGATACGTTCCATCGGCGGCCAAGTTGGCGTAAGGCGTTGCCATCAGCGTTTCCATTTGGCTCATGGCATAGGCGGTCGACTCGGTGACCCGCTTGGCCCGGCCGTTTCCCGTGATCGAGGAGACCTGCATCGAGGCCACGGCCAGAAGCCCGAAGGAGAAAATGGTCAACGCGATCAGGATCTCGATGAGCGAAAACCCCGATTCCTTCCCGGCGCCTATGGACGTTTCCGCGCACCGGGGCGCGCCGTCCGTTTTTTTCTTTGGCTCTTTCGTCATCGTCCGAATCCTTAAAGCCCGAGGTTTCGCCCATAAATATCCAGGGTCAGCAGCCGTCGATGGAAGTGATCGCCGGCCGGGCCGAAGATCGTCGTGCCCTGCAGGTTCTTGTACGTTTGCGTGTCCGTGTATCTTGGATCGATTTGACGGGTTCTCGCGACGATGGCGACCTGGACGGATCGGACCATTGTCGGATCCGCGGTGACCGCGTTCGTAGCGTCCAGATAAACAAAATTCAGGGCATCGATATATTGAGCGATGGTGTTTCCGTTTCGCTGCAGATTCCCGCCGGCAAGATTGTAGGTCACCGTTTCCTGGGGGGCGCTGGCGCTGGGGACGTTGGCGGCGTTGATGACGCCGTCAAACTGGCCGGTGCCGGCGGCGTTGGTGATGTCCATCGTGAACGTGACGGCATTGGTGCCCATCGCCGTAAACCCCGCATTGGCGTTAGCCGTGGGATTGCAGCCCACCATCCACAAGTCGCTTTCCATGAACGAGGCGGCGGCCCGGAGATTCTGTTGCGCGGCCGCAAGCTGCCCCTGGGTCACGTACGTACTCTGCTGGGCCAGATAGGAAGCGTAAATGGCGCTGAGCACGATCCCCATCATGGCGATGGCGATCAGCATCTCGATCAGCGTAAACCCCCGCGAAAACCGTTTTCGGATCATCTCTGCTCGCTCCGTATCGTTATTGCCATTGGCCGCCCAGATATTTCTGGAGCATGACCACGCCGCTGGTCTGGGTGCCGACGGCGTAGGCGTCCCCCTGGTCGTTCGTGAGATAGACCCACCCCGCATTCGCCAATCCCCTGGAATCAAACACCAGAATCGTGGCCGTGGCCCCCGTCGTCGGGCTGGTGTAGAGATAGGACACCATGTTTCCGAAAGATCCCCCTCCCACCGGTGCCGTGGCATTGCCTTTTCCAAATTGAACGCCGCTATTGTATGAACCCAATTGAACCAGCTTGGGGGGATTCGTGACGACCACCTGGGTCCAGTCGCCGGTGACGCCGCTGTCGGTGCCGATGTAGTACTGATTGTTCGCAACGCTGAAAAAGACCGCACAGGATTTGTTTTGTTTGATGGCATACATCCGGGCCCATTGCATGTTGCTGAACAGATCCGTCGCGGCCCCGCGCAGCCGGTAATCCGGAAGCCATTTGATAAATGACGGAATGGCGATGGCGGAGACAATCGCAACGATGGCGATCGTCACCATCAATTCGAGCATGGAAAAGCCTTTTGAATCCTTCATCGGCACAGGACCTCCTTGTCTGAGCAAGGAGATAGCAATGCCCGTGCCGACATTGATTCCATCCTCGGGGGATCGGGAGCGACAGGGGAAATGTCTTATATCAAATTGTTTTTACTCGGTTTTTTAAAAAAACCGAATCGAACGGGGCTTTCGGTGGGAGAAGGCGGCAGGAAACGGCGACTATAAAAACTTTTAATAGTATTTAAGCAAATTTATAGCTCTACGGGCAAGTCAGGATTAGGGATTAATTAAGCGTTAGGGATTCACCATGGGTGGGAAGCTAAGACATAAACTTGACACAGTATCAATATATGATACTATAGCACCATGTATAAAAAGCAGCGGCAGGCCCTTGATGCTATATTTGAACGACCGGATCGTTCAGATATCCCCTGGGTCAATATCGAGGCAGTTTTTATTGCTCTTGGCGCTGAGATTACTGAGGGAAGCGGCTCACGCGTCCGAGTTGCCTTGAATGATGCACGCGCTGTTTTTCATCGACCGCATCCGGAAAGAGTGACAAACAAGGGGGCGCCGTTAAATCGGTACGAAGATTCCTGCAAGAGGCGGGGGCAAGGCGATGATGGAATACAAAGGATATTTTGCAAAAGTCGAGTTTTACGACGAGGCGAATATTTTTCATGGAGAAATTATCAACTTGCGAGATGTGATCACCTTTGAAGGCGAAACCGTCGATGCGTTGCGGAATGCGTTCGTTGATTCCGTTGAAGACTATCTTGCGTTTTGTACCGAACGCGGCGAAGAACCTGAGAAGCCGTATTCAGGCAAGTTTTTGGTTCGTGTTGAACCGGAACTTCATAAAACGCTGGTTATCCAGGCACGCAAGAATGGTAAAAGTCTCAACGCTTTGGTTCACGACGCCCTTCTTGAAATTGTAAAAAGCCCTTCACCGGGATGAATATTGGGTAATTTTTGAGACATATCGTCACCTTATAGTCAGTGCCGTCCGACACTGCCTTCGGCTGCTGCTGATTTCAACCCAGCGATCAGTGTTTCCGGCGCGATATCTTGTTCATGAGGCCACGTCACCGCACCGAACATTATATCGACTTGCGAGAAGTAGCCTTTATCTTGAAGCTCCCGGAATACCCCATGGTTAAGATACGGCTTGAGATCAAAAACACCCTTTCGACCATCTTCCAACTCTACATAGATTTCATAGTCGTCCATCGGACGCACTGTCTTCACATCCCAATACATAGCAACCTCACAATGGATCAATTTTGTACGGATTCTCTCCCGCAACAGCCAGATCCCAATCCGCCATGAGTTCATCTCGATGCAGCTCAATCCATGCTTGCACCAAACGCAACTGCTTACGTGGCAGCTCCCCTGCCAATACTTCAGCGTCATCAATCCGAACCGATGCTTCGATTCCAGAATACCGCGCATGAATGTGCGGCACACCGTGATGCTGGCCATTCAGAAAGTACATCCGGATAATGATCCCATAGAACATTGAAATTACAGGCATATCTTCAACACCTCGTTTCCGGCGAACGCCATGCACGTAGTGAAGCTTTAGCGCTATCCATCCTTCCTAAGAGCTTCCTGGACCCCGGCTTTCGCCGGGGTGACGGCGGGGAGGTTTAAATTTTTAAGCTAACAATATTAATAACATATCTACAACCCGACCATAACGTCAAGCATTATAGGACAGATCCGCTCTCATTATCCCGCCTCCGAATTATGATGGTCCCGTAAAAAGTCCGAAAACCGTCATGACGGACCGGATCCGGCATCCAGAACGTGTTGAATTCACTGGGTAGCGCGAAGCTTCACGGTGTGCCCGGCTTTCGCCGGAATGACCAGAAAGTGGAAAAAATGACTTTTTACCACTTCATCATCCTTATGCTGCAAAGGGATGCACCTCTTTTCTCAGACGGTCTCCAAGCTTGTAGCGGCTTTCCTCCAGTTCATGGTCGGCCTGCAATCCCATCCAGAATCCTTCGCTGACACCGAAATAACGGGAAAGACGTAGGGCCGTGTCCGCGGTAATGGCACGCTTGCCGAGCACAATTTCATTGATGCGCCGGGGCGGCACGCCAATCTCGCGAGCCAGCCGATTTTGACTGATTCCCATCGGTATCAGGTATTCTTCCAAAAGCACTTCACCGGGATGAATATTGGGCAATTTTTGAGACATATCGTCACCTCCTCAATGAAAAAACGCCACTGCATTCTGGAAAATTAGGATCCCTGGGGTGTCTGGGTCCTGTTTTGAGGCGGATGACCGGGTTTCGGTGAGAAACCAGTCCGGGTGGGCCGAGGGGTGGTTGTAGGCCTCGGGGTGGGGCATGAGGCCGAAGACGCGACCGGTGGGATCGCAGATGCCGGCGATGTCGGATATGGACCCGTTCGGGTTATGCGGAAAGGCGCCCCCGGCCGGCTTGCCGCCGGGCAGGGCGTAGTGCATGACGAGCTGGTGATTTTCGCGGATCCGCGCAAGGGTGGCCGCATCGGTATAAAACTTCCCTTCCCCGTGGCGCACCGGTAATTCCAGAAAATCCATCTCCCGGGTGAAGACGCACGGCGAGGCCGGATTGATCGCAAGCCCCACCCACTGGTCCCGGAAATTGCCGCAATCGTTGGCGGTCAAGGCCACGGACCGGGTGGTGTAATCGCCGTCGAACCCCGGCAGCAGCCCGAGGTTCACCAGGGCCTGAAATCCGTTGCAGATGCCGAGGACAAGTTTCCCGTCGGCGACAAACCGCGCCAGCGATTCCCCCAGATGGGTCTTCATCCTCACGGCCTGGATGACGCCGGCACCGTGGTCGTCCCCCCAGCCGAACCCGCCGATGAAGACGAGGATCCGGTAGTCTTCCAGGCGGGCCGTTCCGTCGATCAAGGCATTGATGTGCACCCGGTCGGCGGCGGCACCGGCCAGCGTCAGGGCATGGGCGGTTTCATGGTCGCAGTTCAATCCGTAACCGGTCAGCACCAGGGCTCGAACGGGCGTGCTCATGAGAGGCCTCCGAAGGGCTTTTTCCATGCGGATTTCAATTCGTTCACGGAAAGATCGACGACGGGGGTAGTGCTGCCGGCGGTGATGACGAGCCGCCCGGTGTCGGTGACCGAACCGAGGCAGGATAGGGACGAGGGTCCCATCATCGCTTCGAAGCGCTCGCAGGATTCGACGGGAAGGCTCACGAGCATACGGCCCGCGGACTCCGAATAGAGCCGGATCAGGGGGGAGCGTTTTCCTTCCGCGGGCACGGCATCCAGATCGACTTCGAGGCCGCAGTTGCAGGCCATCGCCATCATGGCCAGATGGACGGCCAATCCGCCCCGGTAGATCCCGTGCACCGAGGCCGCGATCCCCTGGGAAATGGTCTTGGAAAGGCTCCGGTACATCTCGCGGAACGCTTCCGGCCGGACGCGGGGGACGTTTTTGCCGATGTATCCGAAGTGCGCGTAGAGCTCCGATGCGCCCAGCTCGTCGCGGGTCTCGCCGAGAAGGTAAAGCCGGTGGCCCGAACGGCGCGGGGCGAGGGTCATGCAGCGGTAGACGTCTTCCACAACCCCGGTCGCGGAGAACTGCAAGGTTTCCAGGGCCGACACCTTGTGGGTTTCGCCATAGGCGCCGCAGAGGTTGCCGTCGACGTACATGCTGTCCTTGCCGCTCAAAAGCGGAATCCCGTAGGCGAGCGAGACATCCCGGAGGGCCTCGCAGGAGCGCACGAGTTGGGCCGCCTTGAATTTGCCGTCCGGATTTTTCTTTTCGTCGAACTGGATGTTCGGCCAGCAGTAGTTATCGACTCCGCCGATCCGGTCCGGATCCGCACCCACGGCGACGAGCCGCCGCACGGCCTCGTCGATGGTGGCGGCCGTCATGTGAAAGGCATCGATCGCCGAGTAGGCCGGCAAAAGGGCCTGGGAAAACGCGAGCCCCCGGTCCGAGGTCAACACCGGCCGGATAACCGCGGCATCGCTTGGCACGTCCCGGTCTTTTCCCACCAGGGGCTTCACCACGCTGGTGCCCTGGACCTCGTGATCGTACTGCCGAACGATCCATTCCTTGGAAGCGACATTGGGCCGGGCCAGGATATCGCAAAGCAGCCGGTTGTGATCGCTGGGCTCGCCGATCGCCGGTTCGGTCAGGCCGCGCATTTCCGGCGGCCGCCACTCGGCCTCGAACACCCACTGGGGAAACCCCCGGGACAAGAGGTCGAGATCGACATGGGCGCAGGTTTCGCCCTTCCAGGTGATGTGAAGTTTTCCCGTATCCGTGTACCGGCCGATCACCGTGCTCTCCACGGCATGGCGCCGGGAAAGCGCCATGAACGCCTCCACGTCTTCCGCCGCGACGGCGACGGTCATCCGCTCCTGGGACTCGCTCACCCAGATTTCCCACTGGTCGAGCCCCTCGTACTTCAAGGGGACCTTGTCCAGTTCCACGTGACAGCCGTTGGAATAAAGGGTCGATTCCCCCACGGAGGAGGAGAGGCCGCCGCCGCCGTTGTCCGTGATGAACCGGATGAGGCCTTGATCCCGGGCTTCGAGCAGAAAGTCGTGCATCTTTTTCTGGGTGTAGGGATCGCCGATCTGCACGTGCCCGGCCGGCGTGTGTTCGCTGAATTCCTCCGCGGAGGCCGTGACCCCGTGGATGCCGTCTTTTCCCAAGCGGCCGCCGCACATGACGATCAACTCGCCCGGCCGGGTGGTCTTTTCCTCCGAGGGCCGGCCGCCGACCGTTGCCGGCATGATGCCGACGGCGGTCACGAAGACCAGGCATTTGCCCATGTACCCGGGATGAAACGTTACCTGGCCGAAGGTCGTGGGAATACCGCTCTTGTTGCCGCCGTCGCGGACCCCTTCGATGACGCCGTCCAGCAGCCGCCGCGGATGGAGGTGCGGCCGCAGGGGCCCGGCATAGTCGCGGGGACCCACGCAAAACCCGTAACTTCCCATGATGAGGCGCGCCCCCTTCCCCGTGCCCATGGGATCCCGGTAAACGCCGACGATGCCGGTGATGGCGCCGCCGTAGGCCTCCATGTTCGAGGGCGAGTTGTGGGTTTCCCCCGTGATCACGTAATGGTGGTCGTCATCGATGCGGGCCGCGCCCGCGTTGTCCCAGAGAACGGAAATCACCCAGGGCTTCTTTTCCTGGAGGCTGCGGGTGGGTTGCTGGATGCAGGTCTTGAAGAGGTTGTCGATCATCCGGGATTCGTTGGTGGAAAGATCCGTGTAATGAAACCGGCCGCGGAAGGTGTTGTGGTTGCAGTGGTCGCTTCGGGCCTGGGAGATGTATTCGAGTTCCACGTCCGTGGGCTCGGCGAGACCGACGGATGCCCGGTCTGCAAGAATTCCCGGCTGCTGGAAGTAGCGGCGGATCACCGGCACGTCGGCCGGATTGAGGGCAAGGTTTCGCTCGGCGCTGACCCGCAAAAGATGCGCGTCGCTGTCGACCGGGATCACCGATACCGTGGGCGTGTGGTTGAGCGTCACCTTGGGAAGCATCAGACCGACCCCGGTATCCGGTTGCCAGGTATCGGGGGTGAATACCCGCCACTGCTGCACGATGCCGTTGGCCAGAAGTTCACCGGCCATGGCATCGCCCGCGGCGGGCGCGAGATTGCGCCCCGTGACCGCATACCGCCGGGAGGTGTAAACGGTCCCGCCCGGTCCGAGCCGCATCCCCAGCACGTCTTCGATGGCCTCGACGGCGGTGGCCCCGGCATTGTCCCGCACCCCGGGCCGCAACCCCACCCAGATCATCAGGTCAAAAGGCAGATCCAGAGGCGTGAAGGACGACACCTGGGTAACGGGATTGGTAAATATCTCGGTCCGGAGGGTTTCCAGCTGCGCGTTGCTCAGTTCGGCATCGATGGTCAGGATGTGCACGGTGCGCACCGAATCGATCTCAAGACCGAGGTAGGCCCCCGCCTTTTTCCGGATGTGATCGCCTTCGGCATCGAAGAGTTCGGGCTTGAGCGTGATCTCCAATCGATACGGCATGGAATCTTCCCCCTTAAAAGAACATCCGGGAGATGTCGTTATAGAAGACAAAAATCATGAGCACCAGAAGCAACACGATGCCGACCTGCTGGGCAATCTCACGGACCCGCAAGCTCACCGGCTGGCCCCGCACCGCTTCGATGGTAAAAAAAAGCAGGTGGCCGCCGTCGAGCACCGGAATGGGCAGGATGTTCAAGATTCCCAGGTTGATGCTGATCCACGCGATGAAAAAGAGGAGGTTGATCATCCCCTGCCGGGCCTGCTGCCCGGCCATTTCGGCGATCGCCAGGGGGCCGCTCAAATTTTTCGCGGAAATTCGGCCCTCGACGAGCAAAACGATGCTCTGCACGGTGAGCCGCGAAATGTCGTAAACCTGAAATAGGCTCCGATCCATGGCCCGGAGCGGATTGAGGCGGACGGTCCGCAGGTCCCCGGCCCAGGCGACACCGATCATGTAGCGCTGGATGGATTCGCCAAAAATATTGGTCGAGCTCTCGGCGAGGGGCGTCACGGAAAGGTTCATGGAGGAATTGGCCCGGCGAACGGTCACCGTCAGTGTCTGGCCGCTGCTTTGGCTGATCAATGTCGCCAGGTCGTCCCATGCGTTCACGGCGTGGCCGTCGATGGCCGTTACCCGGTCGCCGGCACGCAGCCCGGCATGTTGCGCCGGCGAATTGGTCTCCACTTTTCCGATGACCGGTTCCCGCACATAGAGTCCGTTGGTCACGTACAGGCCGAAAAAAATCACCATCGCAAGCAGAAGATTGAAACACGGACCGGCCAGAACGATCAGAAAACGCTTGAACACGTGTTTATGGGTGAACGAAACGGAAAGATCGTCGGGGCTGACCTCGATTTCCGGGGACTCGCCGACCATTTTCACATACCCGCCGAGGGGCAGGGCGCTGACGCGGTAATCGGTCCTCCCGCGGATGACGCCGAAAAGACGGGGACCGAACCCCAGGGAAAAGGTTTCCACCCCGACCCCGAAGAGCCGGGCGACAATGAAATGGCCCAGTTCATGAACGAAAATGAGCACGCCAAGCACGATCAGAAATGCGACAATACTGGTCCCCATACGATCAAATCCATTCTAAATCGTGTCCATCCCAAAATTTCCCTTTACCGCGATTTCTGCGTTGGGCGCCTCGCTTGGAATCCTCGACATAGCCCGCCATGGCTCCGGCTCAAACCGTCCACCCGCTTTGAGCTCACGAAAAATTGCCGATCCCGGGATCGGCACTAAATAAGCCGGTAACATAACCACCGAAAGAAATGAATGCAATATGCTTCCCCGATGTCCCCGTTGCATGGCTTTGCATGCGATGGATGCGCCCTCCTCTCCATTTACAAGAAAAATCCCGCAACGGTGGGCGGCTTATCCTATGCGGCCATGGACCCGATGCGATCGGAAGCCCATCGGCGGGCCCATCGGTCGGCGTCGGTGATCTCACCAAGGGACGGGCCGGCAAGCGGCGCATGGGCCGAAAGGGTGTCGCGAATCAGCTCCGGTATCCGATGAAACCGGATACGCCGTCGCAAAAAGGCCTCGACGGCGACCTCGTTTGCGGCGTTCAGAACGGCCGGGGCCGTGCCCCCGACCGCAAGGACCTCGAACGCAAGGGGCAGACACGGGAAACGCCGATTGTCGGGCGCGGCAAAATGTAGTGCCCCCAGGGCCGGGAAATCCGGCGGCGCCATGCCGATGGGAAGCCGTTCCGGATGGCTCAGGGCATAGGCGATCGCGCCTTTCATGTCCGGCCGGCCGAGCTGGGCCATCACGGTCCCGTCCCGGAAGGAAACCATGGAATGAACGATGCTCTGGGGATGGATCACGACCTCGATTCGATCGGCGGCAAGCCCGAAGAGGTGGCGCGCCTCGATGACTTCCAATCCTTTGTTCATCATGGTCGCCGAGTCGATGGTGATCTTCGGCCCCATGGACCAGTTGGGATGATGGAGGGCTTCTTCGACGGTGATGTCGCAAAAGGTGTCCGGGGGACGCGTGCGAAACGGCCCGCCCGAACCGGTAAGAAGAATCTTATCGAGGTCGGCGCGGCGATTTCCGCTCAGGCACTGAAAGATCGCACTGTGTTCGCTGTCGACCGGTACCAGCGTCACCCCCCGCGAAACGGCGCGGGCCATGACGAGCTCTCCGGCCATGACCAGGGTTTCCTTGTTGGCGAGTGCCACGGTGCGTCCGGCATCGATGGCCGCAAGGGTCGGCATCAGCCCGGCGGCGCCGACCATGGCCGAGACCACGGTGCCGACCCCGTCGATGGTGGCGGCGGCCCGGTAACCGTCATCGCCGTAGAGGATCTCCGTGGTGCAATCGTCCGGGAGCCGTCGGGTCAACGCCGCCGCCGTGGCCGCGTCAAAGACCGCGGCGAGCCGGGGGCCAAACTCGCGGATTTGTGCGGCCAACCGATCGACACGCGTCTTGGCGGCAAGGGCCGCCACCCGGAACCGTTCCGGGAAACGCCGGACGATATCCAGGGTGCTGCACCCGATGGATCCGGTCGCGCCGAGAACGCTGAGCTCGGTGATGGTCATGCACGCCTCCTGGAGACCGGCTACGCCCTCCCCCACACGTGCAGGGCGTGTTGAAAGAGAAAAGCGACGGGTGCCGC
>JBJKPT010000538.1:0-5671 GCA_046706045.1 Desulfobacterales bacterium | reverse complement strand
CATCTGCGACAGTCGGCAGGAGTTTTGTCTCGTGGCGCAGGCTCCCCTGAAGGCGTTGTCCCCGGAAATCGTTCTCCCCCGGGGCAATGACCGGGGCGACCCGGAAGGATTCGGTCCGGAGGTCTTTTCCGCGTTCTGCGCGTTGATTCCCCTCGGAAACCGGGCCGAGGATTTCGGGGTGAGCCTTCTGGCCGTTGCGGAGAACCGGACAATTTCCGATCAGGCGGCGTACGACACGTTTTTTCAATCCGTCGACGTCGGCTGGCGGACGGCATTTCATGCCGAGTTCTATCGGCAGCGGGACCGGTTGCGGGAGAGCGATTCTGAGCACTGGCTCGCGCTTCACAAGGATTATCCATGGTTTTCCGAGCTGTTGCACCGCCACGGGAGGCGAGGCCGGATCGCGGTGGTCACGGCCAAAGACCGGCCGTCGGTCGCGGCGCTGCTCTCCCATTTCGGGCTGGATGCCGTATTTGATCCGGAGTTGATTTTCGACAAAGACACGGGTGTCCAAAAGACCGCCCACCTCACGCGATTGGCCGAACGCACCCGGATGCCGTACCCGTCCATCGTTTTTGTCGACGACAAGGTCAATCACCTCCGGAGCACCGCCCCCCTCGGGGTGCGGGGCATCCTGGCCGGGTGGGGAGAAAATGGGGAACGGGAACACGACCTCGCACGGCGCCACGGGTTTGCGGTGGCCTTCCCGGAAAATACCGAGCACCTGCTTTTCGATTGACCGGGTGCGACCGGCGGCGGAGAGGGCGGACGAGACCATCGCCGTTGCCGCCATATCCGGAACCGCGGCGCAGGGGGGGGGGACCGGGGCCGCGGATTTTTTGGTCATTCCCCCGGTGGTGGGGTCGTCGAGGGATTGCAAGCCCCTTGCGGGGACAACGGCTCCGACGGTTCAGGGCCGAGGAGGATCGCGAGCCAAATCGTTTCTTTCCGGCTTTCCAGGGCGATTTTCGCCGTCATCGTCAACGGCACCGAGAGGAGCATCCCCACCGGGCCCAGCACCCACCCCCAGAAGAGCAGCGAGAGAAACACCACCAGGGCCGAAAGCCCGAGCCGGCGTCCCATCATCCGTGGTTCGACTCCGTTTCCCATCAGAACGTTGATGACCAAGTAGCCGATTCCGGCAAGCCCCGCGCGCAGGAATCCTACCTGGATGACGGCAAGAAGCACGGCCGGCACGGCGGCGATGATGGCCCCGATGGTGGGGATGAAGTTCAGAGCAAAGGCGAGCACCCCCCACAACATCGCGTAATCGATCCCCAAAAGTGCGAGCCAGAGGGCGATGGCCGCCCCCGTGACCAATCCCAGGGCGGTTTTGATCGCCATGTACTGTTTGACGTTATCCAGGAAGGTATCGAGCCGGTCCGGATGCCCCCCTCCCAGGGCCCGATCCAGCTTGGCGGAAAAACCGGATGCCTCCAGGAGCATGAAGATGACCGTCATCAGGATGAGAAACCCGTCGGTCAGCACGTTTCCCAGGCCCTGGAGCAGGTTGGCCGCGAGGTTCATGGCGGCCCCGGGGTCGAAGATGCGGACCAGATCCCGGCCGGACAGGTGGATTCCGAAGTGGGCAAGCCAGGCTGTGACATCGGTCACCTGGGCCTTTAATCGTGAATGGTAGACGGGCAGGTTGGCGTAAAAATCCGAGGCCGAGGAGCCGATCAGTGCGGCCAGGGCGATGAGGGCCAAAAGCACGACCATCATGACCACGGTGAGGGCCAACCAGGTCGGTACCCGCCGTTTTTTCAGGAAAAACAAGGCGGGCGAGCTGACAACGGCGATAAACCCCGAGAGCAGAAACGGCACGAGAAGGGTTTTGGCCGCACGGATGCCCGCGATTACGACCACCACGGCGGCGATCACCACCATGACCCGGGCCGCTGAGCCTGAGGATGTCGGGGCGGGCCCCGGAGGGGCCCCTTCACCGGAGGTCCTGGTTCGGTTCGCTTCCGGTTGGGTATCCGTTTTTCGGATCAATTTGAAAGCACCGCTTTAAGGGTTTCCATGCCGATGTTGCGACCGCAAAGCACAATGACGACGCGTTTCCCGGTCAATCGCGGGCGGTATTTCACGAATCCGGCGATGGCCGTGGCCGCGGCTCCTTCGATCAGGTAGTGGTGGGCCGCCATGAAGGTGCGCATCTCGGAAGCGATTTCCGCCTCGGTCACGGTGACGTAATCGTCCACCAGCCGCCGGCATAGGTCAAAGGTGATCGCACCGGCTTCCACGCCGCCGGCAGTGCCGTCGGAAAGCGTCGGAAGCGACGGCAGATCGAGAATCCGGCCGGCTTTCACCGATTCGACCATCACCTTGGAGCGCTCCGGGGAGCAACCGATGACCCGAATCCCGGGGCGGTGCGCCTTCAAGGCGGCGGCGATTCCCGAAATCAGTCCGCCGCCGCCAAGGGATGCAAACACGGCGTCGATGCCTTCTATCTGCCGGAGCAGCTCCAAGCCGATGGTCCCCTGGCCGGCCACCACATGCCAGTCGTTGTAAGGCGGGATATACCGCTGGCCGGTTTCCCCGGCCCGTCTGCGGGCAAAGGTTTCCGCCGCCAAGCAGTCGTTTCCGTAAACCTCGATGGCGGCGCCCATCCGGCGAATCGCCGCCACCTTGGCGTCGGCGGCGGTTTCCGGAACGATGACCGTCGCCGAAATCCCCAGGTGGCGGGCGGCATGGGTCACGGCCGCACCGTGGTTGCCCGTGGAGGCGGTGACCACGCCAAGCCGTTTCTGGGCCTCGGTCAGGGAGCAGAGGGCATTGAGCGCTCCCCGCAGCTTGAACGAGCCGGTTCGCTGCAAATGTTCAAGCTTGAAAAAGACATCCGCGCCGCTTGCCTCGGCATAGGTTGAAGACCGTGTCACATCCGTTTCCCGGACACCGGGCCGGATGCATTTATCCGCGGTTTCGATTGCCTTTACCAGGTTGCCGATATCTGTAACCATCTCGATTGCCATCGAAGCCTTCGCTGTTTTTTGCTATCTTTGGACGCCGGAATGGTGCGTGTGACATTTGGTAAAAAACAATCCGCCGAAAGGTCGGGAACCGTGTCCTTGACCTTACCAGAACCGCAATCGCCGGACAAGCATTGGTGCGGGCCCTCATTGAGGCCGGATCGCTGGCGTGGTGAAGTGTATCGAGATACGTCTCAATATGTCGCAAAAGGCGTCGGTTTCGATACAATGATCGCGATGTGAGGGTTGGCATGGAACGTGAGGCGCCTTTAAGGGGACGAGGTTTCGTGGCATCGAAAGGGAAAACCAAAAGCCGGCGCAGGGCAAGTTGCCTTTTGCCGGCTTTATCGTATTGCAAGTTGTTCAGCGTACCGCAGCGCCACGCGTTCGAAGACGGTTGGCGCGCCCTCAATCGTTGATGAGCAGGCTGTAGGATTCCGCCGGAGAGCAGCTTTGGGCGCTGGAGATGCCTCCGGCAAGCATTTTCTGAACGGAATCAATGAGTTCGCATTCGTTTGCGCACTCCGGGAGGCAGGCCCTCAGGTAGCATCGTTTGCATGGGCTTTCGAGTAGGTTGCCAAGTTCAAAGTCAAAGGAAGCCAGGGCGGCGGGTCTCGTTTTCATGCTGCCTCCTTTCGAAAAAGGTAAGGATGGGACCCGGCAATACCAAAGCCGGATTAACTTAGAACGTCTCATATGGCGAAAAAATTTTGCAAAATGCGGGCCAATTGCCGAATGCATTTTCTCGATCGCCTTGTCAAAGGAGCAAAACGGAATACCATTCCGTTAATGAAGGTTCAGTAAATTAACATAGTTAAATCGATAATGCAATATACATAAAATGGGTGGGACCGAAATCACACATTCTGTAGATTTGCTGGCGGCTAAATCATATCATTCGGGGTTGGATGCGCGGACCCGGCAAAAATAAGGAATCCATGCAACGTTAATTGTTGAAAACACGCAATCCATAGGCATGTTAAAAAATCTGACGGGTTGGCAATTTTTCGGAGAAACCCCGATCCGATGATTGCATTGGTAACCGAATACTGTGAGGCGGTTGATGACAATTCGTTAAAATTTTGTAAAAATAGGAGCCCGTTGCAACGCAACGACACTCATTCGACAGGAGGCAGGCATGGCCGTGGAAGTTCTCTCGGGAAACGAAGAGATCATCCAAAAACTGATGCGGATTCCGATGCTCAAGACATTTGCGGAGGAAGATCTCGAAGCGGTGCTGCGTTACAGTCGACTTTACCAGTTTGAGGCCGGCGAATTGATTTTTGACGAAGGCACCCGCCAGAAAGTGGTCTATTATCTGGTTTCCGGCAGGGTGCGCATCGCGAAGCAGGGAAAGGAACTGATGGTGCTGCAGCGCACCGGTGATGTGTTTGGCGAGATGGGCGCCATCGCCGGCGATACCTGTTCGGCCTCGGTGTATGCGATCGACCCCACATCCTGCATCGAGATGGATCTTTCCATGGTCGTAGACCGGGCGGGCCAGGATGTGCACCTGTTTCGATCCATGGTTTTTCGAGGATTTGCCGAGATTCTGGCTCACCGGTTGCGCATGACCACCCAGGAGGTGCTCATGCTGAAAAAACAGATCGAGACCCTGAAGCAGCACGCCCCACCGGAATAGCGCACATTTTTCTGCATTGCCCCGATCCGTTCGAGCGCTCCGCCGTTGACGATTTCCCGAAACAACCGGATATCGCGATCGCTGCAACATCACGCCGGGATTTCCACCTTCACGGAATGAAGAGAAAACAACACGGTGAGATGGTTTTGTTATTCGGCGGAAGCGGCCGCCGCAAACCGTCTGGAGCAATCCGGGCAAAGGCCTTCGAATTCCAATCGATGGCCGATGATGGTAAAGACCGTTGCGCCGTACAGTTCGTTTTCGATTTCATTCAGGGGGGCGATGGGGGCGTCGTCCATCCGCCCGCAGTGCATGCAACGGATGTGGTAGTGCCGTTTCGGGTTCCAGTCGTAGCGTTTGACGGCACCGCTTAGCTCCAGGGTCTGAATCTTTCCCTGTTCGGAGAGGATCTCCAGGTTTCGGTAGACGGTTCCGAGGCTGATGCGCGGCAGCGTCAAGCGGACCTGCGCGTAAATTTCGTCGGCACTTGGATGGGCTTGGGACTCGCGGATCGCATCGAGGATCACCCGTCGTTGCGGGGTCATGCGGTAATTGTTTTTTTTCTTCGATGCCGATGCGTTCATGGTGGTGGTATAGGGGTCCGAGTTATAAATCAGTAATCATTCTCGATTAGCAGGCCTCGTTGGTAAAGTCAAGATCGCCCCGCGGGATCCCATGCGATAGGGCTGCAGGAATCCGGTTGGTTGCCAAGTGAGATCCGCTCGCCTATAGTCGGCCCCGCACGAGCGGATCGGCGGATCGCAACCCGATTTCGGCGCGGTGGAAGGGAAAGGAGCGTTCATGCGCGTTCTTTTGGTTGAAGACGACCACAAAATCGCCTCGTTTATCGTCAAGGGGCTCCAGTCGAGCGGCTTTGCCGTGGATCATGCCGCCGACGGCAACCGAGGGCTGGATCTGGCGCTGACCGAACCCTACGATGTGGCCATCGTCGACATCATGTTGCCCGGCCGCGATGGGTTGTCGCTCATCGAATGGATCCGAAAAGAAGGGGTCAATACGCCGGTGATCATCCTGAGTGCCAAGGATGCCGTCGAGG
>JBJKPT010000537.1:0-6301 GCA_046706045.1 Desulfobacterales bacterium | reverse complement strand
CACCGAGGCACGCCAGTCCCAGGTCTTGTTCTCCCAGGATTGCAGCCAGCCCAGAGACCAGACCGACAAGGCCAAACCCGCCCCCAGAAGACCGGTGACGAGGCCCCGGACGATCTTGTTTTCCGGGAGTTTCATGACCGGTCCGATGGATGGAAGGTGAAAGGCCACCCGTTGCAGAGGAAATTATGGAAGGATCCCGGAAAGGCGGCCGAGCCGGACGGAAGGACGCCTCGCTCCGGGTGCCTCAAACGTCGCGCATCGCCCTTTTGAAGCGCTCCTCCCGGGCCCGGACCAACTCCACCGGCCGGTAGGGGCCGATCATCCGGGTGATGTCGCGGATCCGGTCTTCCGGCGGCGGATGGGTCTTGGCGAAATCGAGCCGGCCGGGCTTCAGGCGCCGTTCCATGACCCTGAGCATGTCCACCAGCCCGTCCGGGTTGTAGCCCACCCGGTTCAGGGTTGTGACGGCGGAGGCATCGGCCTGATGCTCGAAGGCCCGGGAGTACCCGTTGTTGATCAGGGTCTTGGTGATGTCGCCGATGGTGGCTTCGAAAGTCCGGGTGAGATCGGCCAGTTGCTGTCCGCCGAAGCTCTTGGCCCCCTCCACCCCGATGGTGGTCAGGGCCTCGGTGATCCGCGACGTCTTGATGGCCCTCAGCCCGTGCTTGTTTTCCACATGCCCGATTTCATGGGCCAGCACCGCGGCCGCGGCGTCTTCGCTGTTGCAGCACCGGAGCATCCCCCGGGTGATGAAAACCAAGCCGCCGGGGGCCGACAGCGCATTGATCTCGCCGGAATCCTGAATGAGAAAATGATACCCGCCGTAGGTCTCCGGCAAGTCGGAGGCCCGCGCCAGGGTCTGCCCCAACAGGTTGATGTAGCGGTTGGCTTTCGGATCCGGATACGGGGGGTATTTCTCGAGAATCACGGCGGCGACGGTCCGGCCGATGTAGTACTCCTGTTGGGGCGTGAAATCCTCGAAGCTCTTGGCGACCGCGGCCCCGCTTTTTTTGATCGACTGGGCCTGCTGCGCGGTCAGTACACCTGCCGCCATTCCCAGGTCCGCGCCCACGCTGCTCACCGCTTCGATGGTTTTGCAGCCGGAAAGCACGCCCCCCAAAAGCGTTGCGCTCCCCAGCCCCCAAAGGGCCCAGCCTCCGGCCCGGCGCATGAATTCGCGACGGCTCGTGGGATTCATCGGACACCTGCCTTGAGCACGAGGTCGCCCTGCTGGAGGAAGCGGCGGATCTGTTCGTCGGTGACGGTGAACTTTTCCATCTTGTTGACCCAAATGAAGTCGAGCTTGGGATTTTTCGCCTTGAAGGATTCCTCCACCTGTTCGTTGAAGCCCTTCCCGGCCAAGGCGAGTTCGTCGCTGCTGGCCGACTGCTCAACCGCGGCTCCGGCTTTGAGCTCGATCCGTTCCGTGGTCAAGGCGCTCGAATGGATCCAACCGGTCTTTCCGATGGTGCTCGAATAGACCTTGAACCAGGGGCCCTGGGATTCCAGCACGCCGACCCGGTCCCCGTAGGAGACCCGGCCCACGATCGCTCCCAGAAACGACGGGGTCGCGCGAAGCTCTCCGGGTCGCACCTGAACGCTCATCTCCGCGGGCGCGGCGGCCGCGGTGAACGCCGGCAGCAGCAGGCAGAAGACGATCCAGAGGAATTTCACCTTTGACATCACTTCCCTTTCCGTAAAAACAGGTCTTGGCCGTTGCTTGCGGATGATTGATTTTTGGGTTTTACGGCGAGCTGTAAACGATACGCGGCGATCGCTTCGTTATGCCAAACCGCGTCGGTCCGGGTAATCTTATAATACAAGAGGAAGTCGAGGTCAAAACCCAACACCGGTCCGTCTCCTCCTAGGGGCGCTGGAGGCGCTTGGCGGGCCGATTCACCATCACGAATGGTTTGCGCGGCCCCAAAATCGCCCGCCCTGAACGTGAACAACCTTCCGATCGCAGGGGATTAACCGCGCGGCGAAGACGGGGCCGATCCACCCGCCGGGGATAGGGTCTCCGGTATCAAGGGTTTATTTCCCGCGGCGTGCGTGTTCCAATTCTTCGATCAGGCATTCGATATCCGATTCATCGGAACGATAGCTCGTGATGCATGCACGCAGAACGCGTTCCTTTCCCCCCAAGACGACATCCGATATCCATACCTTGCCGCGCGCATAAATCCTTTCGAGGATTTCTCCCGTGGTGAGAACGCCGCCCTGAACGTCGGGATGGCTGAAGCAGACAACGGGCAACGGCGTTTCATTCCGAATGAGCCACCCCGATTCCCGGAGACGTGCCCGGAGATGGTCGCACAAGGCAGCCTGGCGCTCAATCAGCTTGCCGTAGCCCTCCACGCCGAGTTCGGCCAATGCCATGAAAACTTTGAGCCCCATCATCCGGCGCGACCACTGCGCCGTTGCAGCATAGGGATCCACCGTATCGCCGCCGGCCCCTCCCGGCATGTAGGACGTGGAGATGGCAAACGCCTTTTTGACCGCTTCGGGATGACGGCAAAAAAACATCCCGGCCCCCATGGGCACGGACAACCATTTGTGCGCGTCCCAGGTAACCGAATCCGCCCGTTCAATACCCTTGAGCGCCGCACTCAACCGGGATGACAGCACGGCGCTACCGCCCCATGCGGCGTCGACGTGAAACCATAAGCCGAAACGATTCGCAATTTCAGCCATCCGCGGCAATGGGTCGATCAGCCCCGCGCCGGTGGTTCCGGCAGTGCCGACCACCATGAGCGGAAACCAGCCGGATTGGCGATCGGTCTCGATTCGTTCAACCAGCGATTCGGCGTCGAGGATATGGGCTTCATTGGTTGAAACTTCATGCAAAGCATTGGTACCCAGCCCTGTCATGCGCGCGATCTTGACAAAGGAGTGATGGCTCTCACCCGTCAGATAGATGGCGGGACGCGACGGCAGGCTTGCCACTCCCGATTCCGCCGCACCGGGAAAAGACCGAATCAGTGCCGCAAGCACAGCTGAAAAATTCGCTTCGGCCCCGCCGCTGGTGAAATTCGCAAGCGTGCTTTCAGGGTCATGCCCCATTGCCCGTGCAAAAGTTCGAAGCGTCAAACGCTCAATCTCATTCGCCACCGGTGCGTGCGACCAGACCGCCAACTGCGGATTGTAAAGAGCCACGAGCGTATCGGCGACGATACCCGCTTGTCGGACACTCGGATTGAACAAACCGAAATAACGCGGATGCGTGACATGCAAGTTCCAGTTGCGAAGCAGTCGGATAACGTCCGCGGTAACCGTTTCAAGGGGGACGGGCTTGTCAAATCGGTAGCGGCCCTCCAGTTCGGAGCGGATTTCTTCCGGGGTGACGTGTGGGCATACGAAAAGATTGTGTATCCCGTTTGTGAATCCATCTATTTCATTTACGAGCCGTTTCCATACAGGCATCGATTCTACCCTTTCCATATCGATCGTTTTCTTACCCCAGCGTCTTTGCTTCCGTGTGCAAGATCGCCGGAACCGGCCCGATTTCCGGGTCTGATGCCGGCAATGGACAGCCTGCGGTGAAGCCGAAGGGCTGCCAATGATTTCCTCCGGGCACGGTGCCGGGTCTTCCCGAACCCCGGATGAACGCGACCTCTGGTTCTGTCTCAAGACGAGGGATAGGACGGATTTTCCAGCCCGAGGAGACGCTGCTTGATCGCGAGGCCGCCGCCGAATCCGGTCAGCTGGCCGTTGGTCCCGATGACCCGGTGGCAGGGAATAACGATGGGCAGCGGGTTTTTGGCGTTGGCCCCGCCCACGGCACGGACCGCCCTGGGGTTTCCGATCCGTTCCGCGACCCATCGGTAGCTTGCGACCGTGCCGTAGGGAATCGTCTGCAGGGTTTCCCAGACTTTGCTCTGAAAGACCGTGCCCTTCGGCGCGAGGGGGAGATCAAAGGATTTGCGCACCCCGCGGAAATACTCCTTCAGCTGGGCCTTGACCGGTGCAAAGAGCGCCACATCCCGCGTCCATCCGGCGCCGATCGCAATCGGGTCCCGGGCCGATTCAAAATCGATATACCGAAGGCCGTCTTCATCGGCGGCCAGGGTCAAAACACCGATCAAACCGGTATCAAAGAAGTCGTAAACCATGTTTAACCTCGCTTGTCCGGCGTCCGCCCGGAACCGGGCCGTTTTTTTGCGGGTTCATGGCGGACACGGAAGATTTGAGTCGCAGATATCGTGTCAACGGGTCATTTATTCCAAAGAATCGTCGCCGCATAGCCCCGCCAGGGACGCCAGGCTTCGGCCATCTGCCGGATTTCTCCAGGCGCCGGCTTTTTCCCGTCCCGGCAGAGGGCACGGATGATGCCCAGGTCGCCTTCCGGAAAAGCATCGGGTTCGCCCAGCCCCCGGAGGGCGATGTAGTGGGCGGTCCATGCCCCGATGCCGGGAATTTGGATCAGCCGCCCGACGAACTCGTCCAATCCGCCGCCGATTTCCAGCACCACGGCACCCGAGGCGACCCCCCGGGCCAGGGCCTTCAGGGTCTCGATTCGCTTTGCAGGCATGCCGACAGCGGAGAGATCCGTTTCCCTCAGGGCCTGGGCCGTGGGAAAGCCATGGGTGAGGGCGGGATCGGTGAAGCCTTGCGCGGCCGCTCCGGCTTTTTGGACAATTCGGCCAAGAACGGTCCGCGCGCCTTTTACGCTGACCTGCTGGCCCACCACGGCCCGGACCGCGGTTTCAAAAGGATCCCAGGCGCCGGCCAGCCGAAGTCCCACGAGGGCCTGAAGCATCGGTGCCAGGAAGCGATCGTGGGCCAGGGTCCGGTTGACGGCGTCCATGTTGGCGTCGAGATCGAACATCCGGCGCACCCGCTCCACGATTTCCATCAAGCCCCGGCTCTCCGCCAATTCCACATCGAGCAAAAGCGCGTCGCCGGCCGGTGCGTGGCGGACGTGGATCTCACCGAAGCGCTCCCGGTGCCGGATCACCCGGTGATAGCCTTCGCCATCGACCCGTTCCACGCCCGGAATGGCGCGGGCCCGGAAAAACGCCAGCATGCGTTCCCAGTCATACGGCGGCCGGTAGGGCAAGGTGAGGCTGCATTGAAACCCCGGCAAGGGGCTGCCGCCGGGCACGGCGGAGACATCGCGGCGAAACGCCGTGGGCGATTGGGCGTAGGTCTTTTGAAACGCCGCGTTGAACCGGCGGATGCTGCCGAACCCGCAGGATAACGCGATGTCGGAGACCGGCAGATCGGTCTCACGCAGAAGCTTTTTCGCAAAAAGGACCCGCTGGGTGTTGGCGATCGCGATGGGCGAAGCACCCAAATGCTGCCTGAACAGGCGCCGCAGATGCCGGCCGCCCACCCCCAGCCGCGCGGCGAGCGATTCGATGCCGCCCTCGTCCAATGCCCCCTGCCGGATCAGGTTCATGGCCCGGGCCACCGTGGTGGAGGTCCCGTTCCATGCCGGGGTGCCCGGTGCGGCCTCGGGCCGGCAACGCAGGCAGGGCCGAAGGCCCGCTTCGGCCGCGGCCGCGGCGGACGGAAAATAGACCACGTTTTCCGGCTTCGGCACGGGCGCCGGGCAAACGGGCCGGCAGTAAATCCCGGTACTCAACACACCGGTAAAAAACAGCCCGTCGAACCGGGCGTCCCGGGCCAGGCGGGCCCGTTCGCAAATTTGGGGATCGAGCATGGAGACGGTTCGGCTTTCCTTGGCGCGTCGGCGGATCCGTGCGGCGCACCACAACGGGTTGGCATCACTGGTTGCCCCATAGTGATGCGGTTCATCGGTCAAGGCAAGACGTTTTCGGACATGACCGTCGGGATCAGCGCTCGCGATACGCCCATGTCTGGCGCAGCAGCCGTGTCGGTGGATCCGGCGGTTGGAACTGCCAGTTCCATGACTCGCTCCAGAGGAAACCGAGCAGGAGGGTCAGGAATTGCCGGGGGCCGCGGACGAAAACCGGCAGCGACCGAACGCCGATCGCGGCGGCTTGAAAAGAGCGCAGGGCGCGGCGCACCCGCCGCTGCCACTCCTCGGACGTCCAAAGGTAATCCTCGGTTCCGTCCACCTCCTCGATCCGATCGAAATAGCCCGCCGCACACCGCGAAAACTGCCCGGGCACGGGGTAATACCCGCCCCACCCATGCTCCAGCACGGACGAGTGAAAGCCGTCCGCCGCGCAGCGAAACGTGATCGGTGGTGCCAACACCCGCAACGGATCGCGCGGCGGCCTCAGAATGTGGATTGTGGTCGTGACGAACCGCCGGGCCGGGGACCGGGGGTCGATCAGCCGGTGGACCGCGGCGAACAGATGCCGGTAAATAT
>JBJKPT010000536.1:0-4973 GCA_046706045.1 Desulfobacterales bacterium | reverse complement strand
TCACCGTGGTGTTCAAGGACATCGCCCTCTTGGGCGGCATCGCCGCCATGCTCCTCGCCCTGGACCGTCGCCTGGCCCTGGCCTGTTTCGGGGTGCTGCCCCTGGTGGCGGTGGCCGCCACCTATTTCTCCCGTTTGTCCCGGCAGGCGTTCCGGGATCTACGGATCCTTCTGGCCACCATCAACACGCGCTTTTCCGAAACCATCGGCGGCATCCAGATCATCCAGCTCTTCCGCCAGGAAAAGGCCAATTCCGACGAATTCCACCGGATCGACCGGGACTACTACGCCGCCGGCATGGCCCAGGTGCACGTCTCCGCCCTGTTTCTGCCGGTCATCGAAGTGCTGGCCGCCGCGGCCCTCGCCGTGGTGGTCTGGTACGGCGGAGCCCGGGTCCTGGCGGACCGGCTGAGCCTCGGCGCCCTCGTGGCCTTCATCTCCTACGTCGAGATGTTCTTCCAGCCCATCCGGGACATCGCCGAAAAATACAACATCCTTCAAAACGCCATGGCCTCGGCCGAACGGATCCTTCAGATCCTCGATACCGAAGCCGACCCGCGGCGTTCGGTGTCCGCCGGGACCCCGGTCGCAGCGATGCCCCCACGGGACCGGGCCCCGGAGATCCGGTTCGAATCCGTGGATTTCTCCTATTCGGCCGATGCACCGGTTCTGACCCAGGTGTCGCTCACCGTTCCGGCCGGACGCACCGTGGCCGTGGTCGGACCCACCGGGGCCGGCAAGACCACCCTGATCCAGTTGCTCACCCGGTTCTACGCCCCCACCGCCGGCCGGATCCGCTACGACGGCGTGGACATCGCCGCGATGGACGTTGGCGACATGCGCCGCCGCATGGCCCTGGTCATGCAGGAACCGTTTGTCTTTTCCGATACCCTGGCGGCCAACATCGTCCTCGACGGTGCACCGGCCGCCCCCGAGGACCTCGATCGATGGATCGACGCGGCCCATTGCCGTCCGATCTGCGACCGGCTGCCCCAGGGGCCGGAAACGATCCTCGCCGAAGGCGGCCGGAGCCTGTCGAGCGGCGAGCGGCAGCTGATCGCGATCGCCCGGGCCATTGCCCGGAACCCGGATCTCATCCTCCTCGACGAGGCGACCTCCCACATCGACTCGGAAACCGAAGTCCGGATCCAGCAGGCCATCGATCACCTCCTCGCCGGCCGCACGGCCATCGTGGTGGCCCATCGGTTGTCGACGGCCCGGCGGGCCGACCGGATCGTCGTGTTAAACCATGGACGGATCATCGAGGAGGGCGCCCACGACGAGCTGATGGCCCGCAACGGGCTTTATGCCGCCCTCAACCGGCTGGCCTGATCCCCCGACGGCAACCTTCCCGATATAACCCTTGCCAACCCATGGGCGCCCATGTTAGGAAATGCCGATTTATAGGGTGAAGACAACCCGTTAGAATACGACAAGTGGAGAAACCACGGTCGTTTGCGCGTTTTCCGGATGTCGTATGATAAACTCACAGCCCCAAGGAGGAATGAAGATGCCCTACGATGCGGTAAACATGGCGGATTGGCAGATTTCCGAGCAAGCGGAAAAGAACATGCCGACCCCGCAGGAACTAGCGGAAAAGTTGGGACTCAAATCGAACGAAATGCTTCCCATGGGCCGGTTGGGCAAGGTCGACTTTCTGAAGGTGATCGACCGGCTCAAGAAAAAACCGGACGGAAAATACATCGAAGTGACCGCCATCACGCCCACCCCTCTGGGGGAAGGCAAGAGCACCACCTCCGTGGGCCTGATGGAAGGCCTCGGAAAACGCGGCCTCAAGGTCGGCGGCGCCCTGCGGCAGCCTTCCGGCGGACCGACCATGAACGTGAAGGGCACGGCGGCCGGCGGCGGCAACTCGCTGCTGATCCCCATGACGGAGTTTTCCCTGGGGCTCACCGGCGACATCAACGACATCATGAACGCCCACAACCTGGCCATGGTGGCGTTGACGGCCCGCATGCAGCACGAACGCAACTACAACGACGAACAGCTCGCCCGGCTCACCAAGATGCGGCGGCTGGATATCGATCCCACCCGCGTGGAGATGGGCTGGGTTATCGATTTTTGCGCCCAGGCCCTGCGCAACATCGTGATCGGACTGGGCGGCCGTCAGGACGGCTTCACCATGCAGTCCAAGTTCGGCATCGCGGTGGGCTCCGAGTTGATGGCGATCCTCGCCGTGGCCACCGATCTCGCGGACCTCAAGAAGCGGATCAACAACATCACCGTGGCCTTTGACAAGAGCGGCAAGCCGGTGACCTGCCGGGATCTGGAAGTCGGCAACGCCATGGCCGCCTTCATGCGCAACACCATCAACCCGACGCTTATGTGCACCGCCGAATACCAGCCGTGCTTCGTCCACGCCGGCCCCTTTGCCAACATCGCCGTGGGCCAGTCCTCGATCATCGCCGACCGGGTCGGCTTGAAGCTTTTCGACTACCACGTCACCGAATCCGGGTTCGCCGCGGACATCGGTTTCGAGAAATTCTGGAACGTCAAGTGCCGGTTCAGCGGTTTGAAGCCCCATGTCTCGGTGCTGACCGCCACCATCCGCGCCCTGAAGATGCACGGCGGCGGCCCCAAGGTCGTGGCCGGCAAGGACCTGCCCTCGGAATACAAGTCCGAAAACCTGGCCCTGCTGGAAAAGGGCGTTGAGAACATGACCCACCTGATCGGCGTCATCCGCAAGTCCGGGATCAACCCCGTGGTCTGCATCAACCGGTTCTACACCGATACCAATGCCGAAGTGGCCCTGGTCAAGAAGGCGGCCGAGGCCGCCGGCGCCCGCTGCGCCGAATCCCGTCACTGGGAAAAGGGCGGTGAAGGCGCCCTGGAATTCGCCGACGCCGTCATCGACGCCTGCAACGAGAAAAACGACTTCCACTTCCTCTACCCGCTGGAGATGAAGCTGCGCAACCGCGTCAACGTCATCGCCAAGGAAGTCTACGGCGCCGACGGGGTGGACTGGACGCCGGACGCCACGGCCAAGGCCGAGATGCTGGAAAACGATCCCAAGTACGCGGACTTTGCCACCATGATGGTGAAAACGCACTTGAGCCTCTCCCACGATCCGGCGGTAAAGGGTGTGCCCAAGGGCTGGCGGCTGCCGATCCGCGACGTCTTGATCTATTCGGGCGCGAAGTTCCTCTGCCCCTGCGCCGGCACCATCAGCCTGATGCCGGGGACGAGTTCCAACCCGGCCTTCCGCCGTGTCGACGTCGATCCGGCCACCGGAAAGGTTTCCGGCCTGTTCTAGACGCAGGGCCGAAACGGCCCGGTATCCTCTCGGGCCGATTTCAAAACGGTGAACCGGTTCACCGGAAGGCAAATGGAAAGACCGACCAACGGCCCGAGGGCGCTTTCGCCTTCGGGCCGTTTTTTTGGAATCCCCATGCGCGCCTTGTTGCTCAACCCATTTTATCCCATCGACGAGACCCCTTCCCCGCCCCTGGGCCTCGCCTTTCTGGCCGCGGCCCTGGAGGCCGCCGGCGTCGAGGTCCGGATCCTCGATTACGTGGTCTTCCCCTACCGCCGGGAAGCCCTGGCCGAAACGATCCGGGAATTCTCACCGGATCTCATCGGCGCCACGGCCGTCACCATGACCGTGAACCATGCCATGGCGGTGATCCGGGATGCCAAGGCGGCGGCACCGGGGGCGGTGACCGTGATGGGCGGACCGCACGTCACCTTCACGGCCCGGGAGACCCTGGCCGCATGCCCGGAACTCGATGTCGTCGTCCGCGGCGAAGGCGAAACGGTGCTCGCGGCCCTTGCCCGCCGCCTCTTCGATCGCTCCCGTTGGGCGGAAATTCCCGGCCTCGTCTACCGGGACCGCGGAGAAATCATGGAAACCGCGGACAATCCGCCGGGAATCGACGTCAACTCCCTGCCGATGCCCGCCCGGCACCTGCTGCCCCTGGGCCGCTACCGGGCGTTGAACCTCTGCGTCAGCATGACCACCAGCCGCGGCTGCCCCTTCCAGTGCATCTTCTGCGTGGGCCGCCGCATGGTCGGCGCCCGGGTCCGGTACCGGGACCCGGTCCTGGTGGCGGACGAATTCGAACGGCTGGCCGGATTCGGGTTTCCCCAGATCAACCTCGCCGACGATCTTTTTACCGCCAACGCCCGCCATGCCACGGCGATCTGCGACGAGATCCTGCGCCGGGGGATCCGCATCCCCTGGACGGCCTTTGCCCGGGTGGACACGGTGACCCTTCCCGTGCTCCAGAAAATGGCCGCGGCCGGATGCACGGCGGTCAGCTTCGGCATCGAGACCGGCAACCCGGAAATCCTTCGCACCATCCGCAAAGGCATCACCCTGGCCCAGGTGGAAATCGCGGTGGCCCTGTGCCGCGAAGCCGGGCTTCGGCCCCACGGCTCCTTCATCCTCGGCCTGCCCGGTGAAACCGAGGAGACCCTTGCCGACACCCTGGCCTTCGGCGAACGCATGGAAGCCACGGGCGTGGCCTACGGGTTTCACCTCCTCGCCCCCTTTCCGGGCACCGACGTCCGGGAACGGGCCGCGGCCTACGGCCTTCGGATTTTGACCGACGACTGGTCGGCCTACCACGCCAACCGGTCCGTGGTGGACACGGGCCGGGTGGCGCCCGCGCGCCTCGACGCCGTGGCCAACGGGTGGAAGGAGCGCTTCGACGCCTGGCTGGGCGACGTGGCCCGGCGCATGGAAACGGGCGAGGCCACCGCCGAGGAGGCCGCGCAGCTCATCAACCTGAAACGGACCGTCCTCGTCTACCGGCTCATGATGAACCGGGCCATCGAAACCCTGGGGGAAATGCCCGATGCGGGGATCGGCAGCCTCGCGGCACGGTTGGCCCCGGGTCTCGGCGCCGATGCGGCCGACCTTCCCGATACCCTCTCCCATGCCGTGGCCCGGGCGGACCTTCTGGCCCGATCGATCGGTCACGGCGGCGTTCGCTGGATGTGGCGCGATTACCT
>JBJKPT010000535.1:0-8664 GCA_046706045.1 Desulfobacterales bacterium | reverse complement strand
TGTCGATGATCCACGAGGAGACCCTTCGCGACATCAACCGCACCATGGGTTGGCTCATCGAGAACGAACCGATGCACCGGGTCAAGCAACTGATCGGAAAGACCTTTGGCATCTTGAAAAGCCGGGTCCGCGATTTTCCCGCCACCGCGCTCAACTGCGTCCTCAACATGGGCCGAGGGGTGTACAAGGTCGATGAAAGCGACCTGATCAACTACTTCATCGACGGCATGATCGAACTCGGCTTCCAGTCGCCGATGATCGGCGGTGTGGGAAACGACTGGCAGATCAAGGCCAACGCGGCCCACATCCAAAACATCCGCATCTGGCTTCAGTTGATCGAACGCAATCCCAAATATTCCCCCCGGCTCTTGAGCTATCTCACCATTTACCTGGCCCTGTGCGGGGTGTTCATCAAGGACACGGACCTCTTTCCCCGGGACATCACCCGTTTTTTGAACAGCGGGATCGGGCCGGTCTACAATCTGGCGAAACAACTCGTGCGGCTGCTGCCCGCCTTTTTCAACGAAATTGGCGCCGAGGGCAGGCTGCGGGACATTTCCACCGAGATCGACGAACTCTTGCATCGGCGCGATGCGCTCATCCATTTTCTTCGCAAACAAAGCCACGTGGAGAGCAGCAACCGGATCACCGGATTCATGGAAGCCACCCTTGCCTTCTGGGCCTCCGGCGACAAGACGGGCCTCGAAGCCCATGTGCCGCCAAACACCTATGAGATCATCGCGACCCACGGACCGGACATCGACGGGGTGCGGCACGTGATCGACCACCTCGTGCGGAAGGGGATATCCTGGCCCCGGGGCGCGTTGCGCATCGATCCAAAACGACTGCCCGAGCTGGTGGACGACGCACCGGAAAGCGGCCCCGTGGACCGGCGGCGCGTCGTATTGATCATCGAATTTTACCGGTTGCTCTATCAGAAGTACAATCTCGATTTCGTGGAATTCAACGAGTACCTTGCAAAACTACGTGCGGAAGGTTTTCCCGATCTGGACCCGCTGAAGGCCGCCCTCGCCAACGAAAGCACCAAGGGGAAACTTTCCGGGCTGCTCGATACCCTGGAACGGTTGAAAGAATTGCTTCTATCGGAAAAAGTGTTCGAGATCCGGGAAGACATTTACAAAAAGCGGCATTTCACCGTGGACATCCCGTCCATGTACGGCAGCTACCACGAGATGAAATTCGACGCCATGGGGCTCACCCTGCGCATCGAGTCGCTCGCAAACGTTCTCTTCGAAGAGCTCATCGCCGACATCGATCTCAATCTTATCACCAAGGCGACCTTTTTTCAGATTTACGAACGGCTGCTGCTCTTTGACCGGGCCCTTCGACTGGACGGCATCTCCTCGTTCGAAATCGAACGCCAGCTGGATCTTTTGGCCCACAGCCTCGAGGCCAAGGGATTTACCTTCACCCAGTACCTGGATATCTTCAAAGGGTTCGCCCTGGCCGTTAAAAACATCATCAACGATTACTTCAACAACATCCACGAGCATAACCTGCGACACATCCTCTCCCAGACCCCCCACGAGCAGCTCCTGCCCAAGTACATTCCCCGGGGGGAATCCTGCGAACCCGAACGGATCAAGGACTGGGTATCGGAGATTTTTTTCCGGGACCGGATCGCCCTCTCCCTTGGATTGCAGCAACTCGACCGGTTTTTGAGCCGCATCCTCAACACCCTGTTTCACCAGTCCGAGCGGCTGCCCACGGACAAGCTGCAGATTCTTTTAAACTACGACCCCCATCGGGTGATCACGCCCATCGCCAATCCCAAACCCCGCATCGATTCCATCATCTACCTTGGAAACAAGGGACAGAACATGGTCAAGCTCCGGCGATACGGATTGCCCGTCCCGCCCGGCATCATCATCTCCACGGAAGCGTTTCGCTGCAGGGAGATCATCGACAGCTACCCTCCGGCGGAACAGAATTTCCGGGAGCATCTCCGACGCAAGATCCACATCCTGGAGCAAGAAACCGGAAAAATCTTCGGCGACCGCGACAATCCGCTCCTTTTCTCCGTCCGAAGCGGCTCGGCCATTTCCCAGCCCGGCATGATGGACACCTTTCTCAACGTCGGGCTGAACGACGACATCGCCATGGGACTGGCCGAGCGGACCGGGAACACGTGGTTTGCCTGGGACAGTTACCGCCGGTTTCTCCAATGCTACGGCATGGCTTTCGGCCTTCAGCGCGACGAGTTCGATGCCATCATCAACGATTTCAAGTTGCGTCTGGGCATTTCCTTGAAAAAGGGCTTTGCGGGCAACCAGATGCGCGACGTGGCCATGGCCTACAAGGCGCTGATTCTGGATACCGGCATCGAATTCGTCGAAGAGCCCTTCGAACAGGTTTGCATGGCCATCAAAAACGTCTTCGAATCCTGGTATTCGGCCAAGGCGCGCACCTACCGCCGCATCATGGGCATCTCCGACGACTGGGGAACGGCGGTCACTGTTCAGGAAATGGTCTTCGGAAACCTTTCACCCCGGTCGGGTACCGGTGTTTTCTTCACCCACAACCCCCGCTGGTCGGGCGAGATCCTGAAACTCTGGGGCGATTTCACCATCGCCAACCAGGGCGAGGACGTGGTCTCCGGGCTCGTGTCGACCCTGCCGATTTCCGTCATGCAAAAACAGATCGAGATGCGGGAGACGGACATGACCCTGGAAACGCATTTCCCGGCGATTTACGGCGCCCTGAAGCAATGGGCCAATGAGCTGATCTATGTCCGCGGCTGGGGTCCGCAGGAGATGGAGTTTACCTTTGAAGGCCCCGGCGTCGAAGATCTCTACCTTCTCCAGACCCGCGACATGTCCATGCGGGAACTTAAAACGGTGCTGCGCTTTGCCCACGAAGACGTTCACGAAAACCAATTGCTGGGCCACGGCATCGGGGTGAGCGGCGGGGCCATGACCGGCCGCATGGTCTTCACCCTGGAGGAAATCGACCACTGGCGGGTGGCGGAGCCCGACACCCGCCTGGTCCTGGTCCGGGGCGACACCGTTCCCGACGACATCCGCGAGATCTATGCCGCCGACGGCCTTCTCACCGCCCGGGGCGGGGTTACCTCCCATGCCGCCGTGGTGGCCCACCGGCTGGAAAAAACCTGTGTGGTCGGCTGCGCGAACCTGGTCGTAAACGAAAAAAAACGGATGTGTACCATCAACTCGCGGAGCATGAAATCAGGCGATCACATTAGTATTGACGGGCAGGAGGGTTCCGTTTATCAAGGAAAAATAAACCTCCAGGAAACCTGATCGAAAGCATTCACGACCCATTCGGGAAAGCATTGCCAAAGGGGAAGGGTATGTCGTCTTCGGAACAAACCTCCATGGCCCTCGGGATCAACGGGCTCGGCCGTATCGGGAAACTCAGCGTATGGCATCACGTCGCGCGGAAGCATTTTCGTGAGATTGTGGTCAACATCGGCCGCCGAGCCGGTGCGTCCATTTCCGACATCGCGCACTACATCGAACGGGATTCCACCTACGGCGCCCTTTCGGGCTACCTCCACGGCCACCGGGCCGAACCGGTGATCCGGGATCTCGACGAAACGGCGGGCACCATGACGATCGACGGTGTCCCCGTACGGCTTTTGCGCACCGACCGGAACCCGGCCGCCATCGGCTGGTGCCGCTACGGGGTCCGCCTGGTGGTGGACACCACGGGCCGGTTTCTCGATCCCACGGCCCCGGCGGAAAGCGAGAAAGGCGCGCTGCGGGGGCACCTGGACGCCGGAGCGGAAAAAGTGATCGTCTCCGCACCGTTTAAAATCAAGGACAAAAGCATCGCCATGCCCGAGGATGCCGTCACCACGGTGATGGGCATCAACGACAACGTGTATGACCCCCGGCGCCACACCATCGTCTCCAATGCCTCGTGCACCACGACCTGCCTTGCCCACATGATGAAACCGCTGTTGAACGCCTTCGGCCCCCAGCGGATCCTCTCGGCATCCATGGCCACGGTGCACGCGGCCACCGGCTCACAGGAAGTGCTCGACCGCCTGCCCGAGGCCGGAAAGACCGATCTGCGCAAGAACCGAAGCATTCTGAACAACATCATCCTTACCACCACCGGTGCGGCCAATGCCCTTCGCCTGGTGATTCCCGATATGGAGAAGATCGGATTCATCGCCGAGTCGGTCCGGATCCCCACCTCCACGGGCTCCTTGATCATCCTCGTGTTGAGCCTTCAGGAGGAACTCACCGGCCGATCCATCACCCGGGAGGCGATCAACGGCATCTACCGCCAGGCGGCCGAAGACGACCCCCGGCGGTACCTGGTCTACAGCGAGGAGCAAAATGTTTCGGGCGATATCATCGGCATGCCCCGGGCCGCGGCCATCATCGAGGGCCACGAAACCCACACCCGCACCGCCGAACTCTCCGTCAATCTGGACAACGTGCCGGGATTGGCCGCATCGGCCAAATCCGCCCTGGCCATGCCGTTGATCCGCGTGCCCATGACCCAGGCGGTGATCTACGGCTGGTACGACAACGAACTCGGCGGCTACGTCAACATGCTGGGCGACCGCGCCGTGACCATTGCCGAGTTCATGTAGCGTCCGCCCGCCTTGGCCTCACGCAACATTGCCTATCCTGGGATGGACACTAGGTGAATTCCGGATCTTGAATCCCCAACGCTCCCAGCCGGTTGGCCAGGCGGACGAATTCCGCGACACTCAGGGTTTCGGCCCGGCGGGCCGGGTCGATACCGGTGGCGGCAAGGGCGGTTTCGGCCGCGGCTTTGTCCAATTCCGGGAGGCCCCCGGAAAGGGCGTTTCGAAGGGTCTTGCGCCGCTGGCCGAAGGCGGCCTGGATCACCCGGAACAAGACGGCTTCGTCATCGGCGGGCACTTCGGGCCGGTCGCGAAAACGGATGTCGATCACGGTGGAATCCACCCGGGGTCGAGGGAAAAACTGATCCGGCGCGAGGTTGGCGAGCGGTGCGATCACGGCGCAGTACTGGAGCATGACGCTGATCCGGCCATAGGTCTTTTTGCCGGGTGCGGCCGTCAACCGGTCGGCCAGCTCTTTCTGGAACATCAGCACGGCCCGGCGCACGGCGCGGCGCTGGCGGATGAGCCGGATGAGGATCTGGGAAGATATGTGGTAGGGCAGATTTCCAATGACGAGCAGGGGTCCGTCGGCGACGGCGGCCCGAGCCAGATCGAACCGCAGAAAGTCCGCCTCGAGAATCTCGACGTTTTCCACCCCGGCCACCCGCAGCTCGGTGGTTAACAGCTTTGCCAATTCCCGATCGGTTTCCACGGCGATCACCCGTTTCGCCCGCCGGGCCGCCGGGATGGTCAACGCCCCCAAGCCGGGACCGATCTCCAGCACTACGTCGTCGCGGGTGATTCCGGCAGCAGAGGCGATTTTATCGGCCGTGGACGGATTCGTAAGAAAATTCTGCCCCAGGCTCTTCTTGGCGTGCAGCTGCCAGGCGCCGAGCAATGTTCGGGGAGCGGTCATGGGCCGAGATGTCCTTTCGCCTCGATGGGGCGGCCGATGCATCCTTGCCGGTTTTGCGGCGATAGGCCACAGGTGCTGCAATGGCTACCACGATCGTTTTGCCGATGCAACGCCCGCCTTTCGCCGGCGCCAACAAACACGGCGGTCGGGGGCATCGGCTTCAGACCCGGTTCTTGACTTTTTCTTCCCATTTCCCTAAATCTGGGCTCAGCTCAATGCCAAGCCCTTTTTAAAACGATTTTCTTGGCTCCATCGCTGCGTCCGGCGCCCATTTTAATCCTCAACCCATTCCCGATGTGCCTCCGGTGAAAAGGTTCGCCGTCCTTGAATCGGAATCGGAATCGGATGTTTTCATCCTGGGGGCAGCATGCACGAATCCGCTTTCACAAATCCGGGGGAATTGCCGCGATGACGAAAAAACGGGGAAAATCCGTCAGCTTCGATGCCATGATCAAATTTTTTATGCACCAGTACGACATTCCAACCCGCAAAGACATCGACCGGTTGATGGATCGCATCGATCGCCTGGAAAAACGGCTCCTGCCGGCGGGGGAGGGAAAATCGAAATCCGGCCCCGGGCGAAACGGCCGGCGCTCGGATGGTCGAGAAGTGCTGTCGGCTGCCGATGCCGTGCTCAAGGTCGTTCAGCAATCCGCCGGCGGCATGTCCATCCATGAAATCCGCGAACAAACCGGTTTCGAAGACAAAAAACTGCGAAACATCATTTTTCGGCTCAATAAAAACGGAAAAATCCAGCGGCTGAACCGCGGTTTTTACATTTCCATCTGAACCCTGGTCAAACCCCGATCCACCGATTCCGATTCGCCCCCCGCGGATGCCATCAAGACATTCGCGTACGGATGGTTTATCTTAATTCCCTGAACAGCCTGTCGGCTTCCGATACGGCGCCGGAAAACACCGGCGGTTGATCTGATTTCATCTGTGCAAAGGAAACCAACCCATGAAAAACCAACCGGATTCGACCCTGAACACCCTGACTGCCGGCGATCGCATCCAGGGCTTTCGCGAGGAAGCCGCCATCCATCTGGATGTGGTCGATGCGCAATTCATCCAACTGGTCCACGAGGCCACCGGGGCACGCCACATTCACATCGGAAACGCCGATCGTGAAAACACCTTCGGTGTCGTGTTCAAGACCGTCCCCACGGACTCCACGGGCGTCGCCCACATCCTGGAGCACACGGTACTCTGCGGATCCCGGAAATTCCCCGTCCGCGATCCGTTCTTTTCCATGATCAAGCGAAGCCTCAACACGTTCATGAACGCCTTCACCTCCTCGGATTGGACGATGTATCCTTTTTCCACCCAGAACGAAAAAGACTTCTACAACCTGATGGACGTCTACCTGGACGCGGCGTTTTTCCCAAACATCGATGAATTGAGCTTCAAGCAGGAAGGCCACCGGCTGGAACCGGTGGAGGAGGCCCCGGGCATTGCTTTCAAGGGGGTCGTCTACAACGAAATGAAGGGTGCCATGTCGGCTCCGGACCAGGTGATGGGACAGGCCCTTTTGTCCTCTCTTTACCCGGACACGACCTATCGCTTCAATTCCGGAGGGGATCCGGCGGATATCCCGGGCCTTTCCCACGCGCAACTTCTGGCCTTTCACCGGCGCCACTACCACCCCAGCAACGCCTATTTTTACACTTACGGCAATCTGCCCCTGGCAAGGCATCTGGCCTTTATCGAGGAAAAAATTCTGCGCCGTTTCCAGCGGATCGATCCGCAGACGGAAATCCCCACCCAGCCACGGTGGACGGCCCCGCGCCGGGCGACTCATCGGTATGCCCTGTCGCGGACCGAAAACCCCGCCCGAAGACACCAGGTGAGCGTCGCATGGCTGCTTGCCGATATCCGGGACACCTTCCAGGTGCTCGCGCTGGACCTGCTGGATGAAATTCTCCTTGGAAACGCCGCCTCACCGCTTCGAAAGGCCCTCATCGATTCGGGGCTGGGCACGGCGTTGTGCGATCACGCCGGCTTTGACGCCGACAACCGGGATACGGCCTTCAGCGCCGGATTGAAAGACGTCTCGGCCGAGGATGCCGACACCATCGAAGCCCTGATCGACGGTGTCTTCAAAACCCTTGCCGATGAGGGGATTGGTCCGGAATTGATCGAGGCGGCCATCCACCAGCTCGAATTCCATCGCAAGGAGGTCACCAACGCGCCCTATCCCAACGGTCTGCGGCTGCTCTTGACCGTGGTCGGCACCTGGCTCCACGGCGGCGCCCCGGAGCGGGTGCTCCAGCTCGAAGACGACCTCGCCCGGCTCAAGCGGGAAGTGGATGCAGGCGGGTTCTTCGAATCGCGGATTCGCCGATTCTTCATCGACAACCCCCACCGGGTACGGATCCTTCTTTCCCCGGACCCGGACTTCGAAGACGAAAACCGGAAAAAAGAACGTGCCGCACTGGAAGCGATCCGGGGTCGGCTCACCGACGCCGAACTCTCCGGGATCGCCCGCGACGCAAAGAGGCTCCAGGCCCGCCAGGAAGCCGAAGAAGACGTCTCGGTGCTGCCGACCCTGACCCTTTCCGACATTCCGCCCGAGGTGCCGAAGGTGGCCGCCGGGCGCCTCCAGGAAAATTTGCCCGTCTGCGCCTACGACCAACCCACGGCCGGAATTTTTTATTATTCCGCGGCCCTGGGCGCCGGGCACATCGATATCGAACGGCTCCCCCTTCTGCCTTTCTTCTGCTACGCCCTGCCCAAGATGGGAACGGCCGTCCACAGCTACGTCGATCTTGCCCGCCGCATCGATCTGACCACCGGCGGCATCGCACTTTCCGCCTCGGCCCACCGCCGATTCAACGGCGACCGCGACTGTCTGCCCGTGGTGTCCTTTTCCGCCAAGTGCCTGAATCGGAATCAGGCGCCGATGTTTGACATCCTCGGCGAGCTCTCGACCGCTTTCCGGTTTAGCGATCCGGACCGGTTGCGCAGCCTCCTCTTGGAGTACCGGGCCGGGCTGGAGCGCATGATTCTCCAAAATGGTCATCGCCTGGCGATTTCCCTGGCGTCCCGGCGATTTTCGCCGTCGGCGGCATTAAACGAAATGTGGTCCGGCGTTCACCAGGTCAGGACCATCAAGGCGATCACCGAAAACCTCGACACCGAACGGCTCACCGAAATTGCCGGC
>JBJKPT010000534.1:0-5709 GCA_046706045.1 Desulfobacterales bacterium | reverse complement strand
GGATCAGCCTCGATCTGCACCGCGGCGCGCCGGGCGTGCTCTACAAATAATGTTCCGGCATCTCCTTGACAGCACCGAACCGGGGACCGAACTGTTGCATATGCCGTATCCAGTCAACCCCTCGCGGCGGACCGCTGCATGGGGTTGTCTGGATATTGCATATGCAACAATTCGGTCCCCGGTTCGGTGCTGTCAAGGAGATGTCGAAACATTATTTGTAGAGTACGCCCGGCACGCCGCGGTGCAGATCGAGGGTGACCCGCACCGTGCCGTCGGCCGGGACGGCGACCCGGGTCATCCCCGTGTGCAGTTTTTCGTTCCAGGCCTTCACCAGGTAGTCACCGGCCGGCAGCGGCGGGACGTTCGTGATCCCATGGGCCTCGAGGTACCGGGTGTCCGGGATGCTGAAGCGGCCCGAGGCGTCGGTGATGCCGAAGTAGGGGGATTTCAGCACCGCGATGTAGGCGAGCATTTCGGAATGCACGTCACAGCGCAGTTCCACCATCCCCGGCTTGTCGAAGACAATGGTCTTGCTCATCCCCGGACCGTAGCTGCCGAGGTTGAACTTCTTGGCCTGGGACAGGGAGAAGACGTTGTGGGCCACCTTGTCGTTGTTGGGAAATGCCACGGCCGAGCCCACGATCACGGGCAGCACGTGGGGGATGAAGGTGAGGTTCTGCTGGTCCATGGCGAATCGGGCGCGGGTGAGATCCACGGGGGTCTCCGGCGGCCGGGCGAGGTAGACGAGGATGTTCTCCGGCGTGCGCAGGCCGTGGGCCACGACGGTTCCGGTGATGGTGCCGGCCTGGGCTGGGGCGGCGACGGCGAGCGCCATGGCGAAAAGGATCGCCGCGGATATGGAAGAAATGCGATTCATGGAATTGTGTCCTTGTTCAATATTCGAGGTTCAGAATTAAAGTCAAAGAAAACGGCTACCACGCCTTCCGGGCGATGGTGATGTCGTTGACCACCCACTTCTTGCTTTCGGCCAGGGGGCGGAAGACCGGCCGGTAGACGAGATCGGCTTCGGCATCGGGTTCTTCGTCCGGACGGTTCAGGGCGAACTCAAAGACCTTGGTCACCGTGGTCTTGGGCCGGATCCGGGTGTCGGAGAGCACTGCCGTGGCCCGCCAGAAGGGCACGTTCGGTGTCCCCTTGGCATCGGTCAGCACCCGGGCGAAGACGCTTCCCGGAAGGCCGGCGTCGTCGCCCACCGCCGGGCTGCCCACGCCCGCCCAGGCCGGGAGGCGATCGCCTTTGATGAGCTTCAGGGGCTTGCCGTCCTCCCCGGTGGCGTGGACGATGAGCATGACGCTGCGCATGGTCTCGCCCGTGGGGATCCAGTGGCCGGCGTCGGTGTTGGTGACCAGGACCTTCAAGGTCAGGACCTTCCCCTTGACCTTTCCGTCGATCTCGAGCCCCATGGCCGTCTTCAGCTGGGTCTCGGTGCCGCCGTCGAACTGGTGGGGGTGGATGGTCTTGGGCGAACGGTAGGTCCCCCACATGGCGCGGGCCCCGTTGTCCACGATGTAGTGATCGTAGGGGAGCATGTCCTTTCGCCAGCTCATGTGGCAGTCCTCGCATTTCTTGCCCTTGTTCGGATCGTTGGGGGCGAGCCCGGCCTGCCACATCCTCCACTCCTGATACGTGGTCTGGATCGGGATGACGGAATCGCCGGTCAGGCCGAACCCTTTCCATTCCTTCGCCGAATAGACCTTGCGCCAGTCCCAGGTCTTTCCCTTGGGCAGGGGCTTTATGTGGCTGTGGCAGACCGCGCAGAGCCGGCCGCTGTCGAAGAGCGGGTTGTAGGAGGCGGCCATGGGCGGCACGGCCACGTCGTCGTAGGGGCCGAACTCGAGATAGGACCGGCCCTGGAGCCGCACCTGGTCCGCCCGGAACCGGCTCGGGGTCCGATCGTCTTCGATGACGTGCTGGATCTTGTGGCAGTAGTCGCAGCTCACCCCGTCCCATTCCGAGCGCGGGGAGGTCAGGGCGTCCTGCATGTCCCAGGAAACCGGGTTGGCCGCAGCGATGGACGGAGCGTGGCAGCTGATGCAGTTGCCGCCGGAGTCCGGAAAGTCAAGCTTGTAGCCCGGCCCGTGATCCGGACGGTTCATGGCGTCGGTGCCGTAGTAGAACTGCATCACCAGGGGGTTGCTCGTGGTGTGCGCCATCTTCGCCCGATCGTAGTATTGAGTTACTTTCGTGTGGCATTGGGCGCATTGGACCGGCGAGGTGAAGACATAGTTCGGGTTGTCGGCCAGGGGCACCGGGTAGAGGGTGATGTCGGTGCCGCCGGGGGAGGCGTACCGGCCGTTATTGAACCAGCCCTCCTTGCCGGCGGTGATTCGGGGGGCATAGCCGATGGGGTGGGCAGCTTCCAGCGCGAAGCCGCCCAGGCCCTCGGTCAGCACCATGGTCGCGGACCCAGGCACCCGGACGCGCGCGTTTTCCACCGGCCCGTACGCCGAGAGGACCCGGCCCCGGACCCAGGTGGTCTCGAAAAGCGTCTCCTGCGCGGCCGCCGGCAAGACCGCGACAAACCCCACGGCCAAAAAACCGCAAATGAAAATCATCCATCGTTTCCCGCGTGGATCCAATCGATGCATGGCGTTCCTTCCCCCTTCCCGGTGATGGTTTCTTGGTATGAATCGGCCCGGGGCGCCCCCGGGCCCACGCATCACGCGGTGACGACCAGGGTGCCCTTCATCTTCTCGTGCTCTTTTCCGCAGATGGCGTTGCAGGAAAACGTAAACGTGCCGATCCGGCTGGCGGTGAAGCGGACCGTGGTGACCTCGCCGGGATGGATGCCCGTGTCGACGAAGATGCCCAGATCCTTCAAGCTGAATCCGTGGACGACATCGCTGCTCTCCAGCCGGAGCACGACCCGCTCTCCTTTCTTCACGCGGATGACCGGATGGTTCACGCCGTTTTTGGGTCCCGGCGGATCCAGCACGTTGAAGGCATGAAATTCGCCGAGAAGCCAGCCCGATTTCACGTTTCCGGTCAGGGTGAACACCCGGGTGCCGGGAGAAAGGCCGCGGTGCTGAAGGTAATGATCGTAGCCCAGGATCCCGGCCGGCATCCCGATCAGCATCATCACCAGCAGCACCAGCAGGAACCGGTCGAGTTTTTTGTAAAAAGGGTTCATGGGTGGCATCCGGGAAATGGGTTTCCGGTTCAGTTCAACAACAGCAATTGGCCGGACCGCTTGTCCACCCCGAGCACCTGGACGACTTCGTTATCCGGGGATAGGACCTGGGCCTCGAACAGCAAGCCGGTGTCGTTGACATTTCCGATCCGAAGCTTCGGATTCAGTCGCTTGAGGTGGCTGGTGATGATGTCGATGGCCTGGGCCCGGGTCACGGCCGGCCGGAACCCCTGCGGACCGTTTCCGTCCTGGCGCTGGGGCATGTATCCCTGCCCGCCGGCCGAGTTGCCCCAGCCGCAGGCCCGCACCGCGGAAGGCGCCGCCACCAGGACCGCCGCCATCGCCGCCACGCCGATCAATCCGAAAACAATGCCTTGAATGGAACGATTCATGGAATTCTCCTTGGGAAAAGGTTTTTTCTCGGATCCATGAGCAAGGGGCGTGCCGAAAGGTCGATGTGAAATTTTATTCCATTATTTCAAATAATTAAAAATCATCCCGGCCAGGATGGCCGAATGCCGGGAACCAATTGTAACGTTTTTACCCAGAACCGGGGCGGTTGCCGGAATCAGGGTGGATACCTTGGATCCGGTCGGATCCGGATCGGAAGGGAATCTCTTGACATGGAACGGTGGGAACCGGCCGGCGGCGCGGGCGGGGGCGTCGCTCCCCGGGGCGACGTGTTCTTCACGCGGTATCCCCGGAAACGGGGATCGCGATGAGAAACTCGGTGCCGGTTCCGGGTGCGCTGCGCACCGTGATGCGGCCGGCGTGGGCCTCGACGATCTTGTGCACGATGGCCAGTCCCAGGCCCGTGCCCTTGGACTTGGTCGTAAAGTACGGATCGAAGATCTTTTCCAGATCCGCCTCCCCGATGCCGCCGCCGGTGTCGGCCACACGGAGCCGGAGCAGTCCGCCCGTGATGTCCCCGGAAACGGAGAGCTGGCCGCCGGGGTCCATGGCCTGGATGGCGTTGAGGTAGAGGTTGAGGAGGCATTGGGAAAGCCGGTCCGGATCGATGCGGGCCCGGTGGCCGTTGGGAAGGGGCGCGAGATCCACGGTGATGCCGCCGGCGGCGGCGTCCGTCCGGATCAGCCGGACGGAGTGCTGGAGGAGGTCGTTGATATCGGTATCCCGGCGATGGAGCTCCGCGGGCCGGGCAAACTCGAGGAGCGCCGTGACGGCCCGGTTGAGCCGGTCGACCTCCTGGATCATGACGTCCGCCGCCTCCCGGTCGTTGCTCTTCTCGGTGAAGAGCCCTCGGAAATACGTGGCCAACCCCTTGATGGAACTCAGGGGGTTCCGGATTTCATGGGCCACGCCGGCCGCCATCTCGCCCAGGGCCGCGAGCTTTTCCTTGCGCTGGATCTCCTGCTGGAGACGGCGCACCTCGCCCAAGTCCCTCAGGATCAGGACGTCCCCCACCATGGCGCCGCCGGCGTTGTGGATCCGGGCCGCGCTGACGCTCACCGGCACCGGGCTCGGCAGGGCGAAGGCGCATTCCATTTCCCGTTCGAGGACGGTGCCGCCGTCGCTCAGCACCCGGTGGAGGCCGCACCACTGAAGGGGCATCACCGCCTCCAGCCGCCGGCCCCGGACGGTGTCGAAATCCAGGCCGGTGATGGCCTGGGCGGCGCCGTTGAAAAACGTGATGTTTCCCCCGGCGTCCGTGGCGACCAGGCCCACGGGCAGATGGGCGACCACCTCGTCGGCAAAGGCGCTGGTGTCCTGGAGCCGGCTCCGGGTGATCCGGTACTTTTCCGCCCACATGAGGGAGAGAAACCCGCCGATGCCGGCGACCAGCAGGATCACCGAAAGGATCACCGTGTTTCGGAAATCGCGGGCCGCCGCTTCTTCAAAAGGGGTCGGATCGAGTCCCACGAAGATGATGCGCTGGCCCGAGACGCCGGCCGAGGCCACCGGGGGAAAACACCAGGACTCGGATTCGCCGCCGGATCCGGGCATGCGGCACGCGGAGCGCGGCCTGCCGCCGCTCATGGGCACGTCGATACCGGCCAGGGGCTGAAAATACCGGTAGACCTCAAAGGCGCGGCGGTTTCCGGGGAGACGCACCAGGCGCCAGCGTTCGGTTTTCCCGGGCGCCAGGGCCTTCAGGTCCTTTGGGTGAAAGTAATAGTGGCCGATGAGGGCGGGGTTGTCGTGGGCCAGGATCTTTCCCGAGGTGTCCGTCACCATGAGGTAGAGGATGCCGGCCTTTCGGGCCGTTTCCTCCAAAAGGAGCTGGACCTGACGGCCGCTCCACATCATCCCGGCCATGCCGGTGCCGGCCCCGGCCTCGAAGGCCTTGATCAGGGCCGCCCCCTTTTCGCTCAGGATCCGGGACATGTTCTGCCGATCGCGGTGGATGTCGTGCACGGCCATGGTGAGCACGATGGCAAGCAGGATGACCGCGGCGCCCACGATCATCCAGGGCGAGCGGGCCCCGGGGGAGCGGTATTTTACGGAACGGTCCAATGGCATCACCCTGCTGGTTTGAGGGATCCGGAACCCTGCGAAATCCGCCGGGCCGTCCGGATTCCGCTGGAGCCGATGTATGC
>JBJKPT010000533.1:0-3687 GCA_046706045.1 Desulfobacterales bacterium | reverse complement strand
GGATACCCTTAGTCCCCGCAACTGATCGCCGGAAACGCCACGCGGCGAAGTTTTTTATCCCGGGCAAGGGTGAGGCTGTTCCGGTAACAGGCGGCCAGAAGTCGGGGATCTTCGGGCCGGCCGCGGTAGACCGGACCGACGGTATGGATGACGTGGGCGGCCGGGAGGTTGTAGCCGCCGGTGATGCGGGCTTCGCCCGTGGGGCACCCCCCCAGGGTCCGGCACTCGGCGAGCAGTTGGGGGCCGGCGGCCCGGTGAATCGCCCCGTCGACCCCGCCGCCGCCCAGAAGCCGCGAATTGGCGGCGTTGACGATGGCATCGGCCTCGACGCGGGTGATATCGCCCTGCACCACGCCGAGCCGGTTCAATACGTTTCGCTCCATGGTCATCTCCCGCAAGGGATCACAGGTCGTAGAGTGTTTCGTCCCGCCGGGGTGCGCCCCGAAGGCTTTTGCCTCCGGCCGGAGCCCCGGACCGGAGGCTCCCCAGGACAAAGGGGTCTTCGTTTTCCAGGACGTCTCCCATCTCCGCCTCGATTTGGTCCGGATCCTCGCCGGCCTCCAACCGCGCCAGGGCTTCCTGCATCCCGTGGCCCAGCTCGATCCCGGTCATATCGGTCAGTTTCCGGACCATGTCCGCGGCCCGGCGGGGGTCGTTTTCATCCATGCCCTCGGCCTCGGCGGCGAGCATGGACATGGCCCGCTCCATTTTCTGTTCGTCAAAAGGAAGATCCTCCGCCCCCGCCGGATCCCTGGCCCGGCCGGTGACGGCAAACGGGGACATCTGGCGACTGAGCTTCGCGGTCTTGCATTTCGGGCAGGTTGGAATCTTGGATGTATTGATCGTCGTTGAGAAAAAATTGAAGATCGTATGGCAGTCGATGCAGTAAAATTCGTAGATCGGCATGGCCGGCAGTCTCCGAAAAATAGAAGTTCTGCGTTTCGGGCCGATTGGAATCGAAGCGGCCTCGGCGACGTGTCAAAGGGCAGGGCGCGAAACGTCCCATCGGCCGCGGCAATGGAGCGATCCGGGAATCCGGTTGCTGCGGTGTTTTTCCGGATCAGACCGGTTCTTCGGAGGTCTGCGCCTCGATGGTCGCTTGCTCCCGGTTGTGGGTTATGGCCAGCGGTGCATCGGCCATGCCCGAAGAGGACGTGGTCCGGCAGTTCCCCTGGAGCATGGCGCCTTCCTGAATGGTGACCGTGGGGCTTTCGATGTCGCCGAAGATCTTCCCGGGGACGCGGATTTCAATGTGCTTGTCCGCGGTGACGTTGCCTCTGATTTCGCCGCTGATAATCGCCCGGGTGACGTGGATCCGGGACTCGATCCGGGCCTGGGGGCCCACGATCAGGGTGCCGTCCACATCGATGTCGCCGTAGAAACAGCAGTCAATGCGTACGGCGCCTTTCATGGAGAGGCGTCCTTTGAACTCGGCATTCGGGCCGAGAAACGTTCCAATGGAATCAACGGTGTTGCGCTTGAACAGAGCCATGGGCATCCTTTTCCGGGGCCATTCCTCGGATCGACGGTTTGGGGGTGATGTCGGATTCGGAAAAACTCCGGTGTTTACGGGAACATGGGATTAACTATCGGAAATAAAAATATAAAATGTACACTTGCGGCTTCCTCCGGGTTTTCCGGGTCAGGTCGCAATCATAGCGGTTTTGCCGGCATCGTGTCAATTCCTTCAAGGACGGTAGCGGCATTTTTATCCTGGACCCGTTCAGGGACCGGCCCTGATGGTGGGCGTTGCGTACGGACGATTCGGGCCGCCGCAAGGGCACTACCGGGCCTCGGCATGGCCGGTGCGCCCCCCTTCGAATCGCGTTCTTCATCCGCGAAAGGCATCTGGGATATTGACTTTCGGCCGCCGTGTCTGGTATCCCGGCCTCTCGGAACGCGTGACGCGATTCAAATCCGGGAAAGTGTGTTTGAATTTCAGCGGGTTATGGCCGCGTGCACGGTTTTCCCGGAACCCGCTGCAACCCGATCGGTCACCGGGTGGGGAAGGCGTCGTCTTCGCTCACGGACGGCTCCCGGCACCGGTTCGCCCTGATCGTGAACCTTTGAACGAGATTTTCAACGAAAGGAATACCCCATGAAGGAACGCACGCTCTCCATCGTCAAACCGGACGGTGTGGCCCGCGGTTTGATCGGCGAGGTGGTCAAGCGGCTGGAAGCCAACGATTTGAAAATTATCGCCATGAAGATGGTTCTCCTGAGCCGGGCCGAGGCCCAGGGATTTTATGCCGTGCACCGCGCGCGTCCCTTTTTCGAGAGCCTTACCGGGTTCATGAGTTCCGGGCCCGCCGTGGTCATGGTGCTCGAGGGTGAAAACGCCATTTCCCGCTACCGGGAGCTGATGGGGGCCACGAATTACAAGGACGCCGCGCCCGGCACCATCCGGGCCGATTTCGCCTCGGACATCGAAAAGAACATCGTCCACGGTTCGGATGCGCCGGAAACCGCGGCCTTTGAAATCGGCTATTTTTTCAACGCCTTTGAAATCGTGTCCCTCCAAAAATAGGCAATTTTGCTCGAGTTCAAGGCGGACGGACGATTTGAACCGGAGGAATAGCGTTGGCTATTTCGAGGATTCAAATCGATCGTCCAACGCAGAAATCGTGTGAAAGGGCCATTTTGGGATGGACACGAAATAGTGGGCTGATGCCTGAAGCCATCCGCTTGGATCACCTTGCCATCGTGCTGCACCGGCCGCGGTTTTCCGAAAACATCGGGGCCGCGGCCCGGGCGGCCTGCAACATGGGCGTCTCCCGGCTCATCGTCGTCGACCCCCGCCGCTACGAACTCGAGCGGGTGCTCTCCCTTTCCACCCATGCCGCCGGCGATCTTGTCGACCGCATTGAGATCGCCTCGGACCTCAAGTCCGCCCTTTCGCCCTTCGGCTACGTGGTGGGCACCACGGCCCGGGTGGGCAACCAGCGCAAGGGGCTCCTTTCGCCACGGGAGATGGCCGAACGGATCATTCCGATTTCGGCCGAAAACCATGTGGCCTTCGTATTCGGCCCCGAAGACCGGGGCCTGACCAACGACGACTTGACCCTTTGCCACGGTCTTGTGCACATTCCCACCGCCGATTTTTCCTCCATCAACCTCGCCCAATCCGTGATGATCGTCGCCTATGAACTGTTCCAGGCCCGGCGCGACGAAAAATCGCCGGCCGTCCCCCGGCTGGCCACCCGCCACGAACTGGACGGCATGTACGACCAGTTGCGTGACATCCTGGCGCGGATCCATTACATCAATCCCGAGCATCCCGATTATTGGATGAGCCGGATCCGCCGGTTTTGCACCCGGATGGAACTGCGGGCCGCGGAGGTGAGCATCATCCGGGGCATCTGCCGCCAGATCAACTGGTACGCGCGCAAAAATTACGAAGCCGGTCTTGCCGCCGGAAAAACGGAAAAGGAGCTTCCGCCATGCGATTGATCGAATTTTACAAAGACGGCCGCATTACCCCCGGAATCCGCACGAAGGACGGCATCATCGACTTGCGGCGTCATTTTCCCGATATTCCCGATATCGGGGAGGCTTTTTTTGAAGACGGGTGGTTTGCGCGCATCGCCGAATTCAAGGCTCCGGCCGAAGCCATCACGCCCCGGCTGGCAAGCCCGGTGCCGCGGCCTTCCAAAATCATCTGCCTGGGCAAAAAATACGCGGAACACG
>JBJKPT010000532.1:0-8861 GCA_046706045.1 Desulfobacterales bacterium | reverse complement strand
GTCGCGGTTGCATTGGTCATTCGTATTTTGTCATTTGTGAAAACCAAAATAAGAAACCTTTTGGAAATCTAACAGCTCAGAGCCTCAGCGAAAGCGGATCAAGGGATAAGGATTCCTTATTCTGTATTTGCCTAAGCGTCCGGTGTCCACCCTGTAGCCTCTTGGCGTTTACAAGGGACAAATGACTAAGTGGTCCTGGGCATCAATACGGTGACGCATCGAGATGGTCGAGGCGCCTGGGGCGCAAGGCGCGAGAAGCGAGAATACCAGGCGTATGTGAGCGACGAGCAACGCTGCGGCCCTGGATGAATCGGCCATCGAATGCCATTGTCATGATGCCCATGACCACTAAGGACAGAAGACCATGCTTGATCCCTAATCCTTAATCCGTAATCCTAATTTCCGAACCCTGAACCCGTTGTCTTCAACTCGGCGCCCCGCAGCCCGATTCTGACAGGCTCCTTCCGGTGCAACAGCTCCCCGCGTTCAACGGCGGGCAGTACGGTTACCATCCCGGTGAAAAACCAGAACGGTTCCATGATCCGGACGATGATGAAGGTATTGGCACCGATGGCGTGAAACAGGAGGGCGCCGAAGCCGGCGAGAAATCCAATGCAAAGGCCCTTCCCCCATTCGGAGGAGGTTTGCCGGAGGCTCGTCAGGGCCGTCTGGAGGACGGAAAACAGCAGGTAGAGGAAAGCCAGGGCGCCGATGATGCCGGTTTCGGTCAGAACCCGGGGGTATTGGGCATCAATGAATGAATACCCCGTGACCCCGTACCCGAAAATTGGGTGGTTTGTCCAATCGGAGAGCGCAACCTCCCAGCTTTTCAGCCGGGCCGAGGTCGAGGTGTCCAGACGGATTTGACCGATATCGATCTGGCCGCTTTGGACGGGCTGATCGAAGGTATACAGGACCCGTCGGGTGACCACCGACGGCAAGAGAAATGGGCTCAGCAGGATGCCAAGGACCACGAGTCCGGTGACGATCACCCGCTTTTCGGAAAACCAGGCGAGAATCAGGATGGCGGGCAGGGCGGCCAGGTACGACGACCGGGACTGGGTGTACAAAAGAGGGGGCAGCAAAAATACAAGCACAACGAAAAGCAGGGTTTTCGGCCAGGATTTCCGGATCCGGAACGCGATGCCGGCGGCGATGGCGCCCACAAACACGAGGTATCCCCCAAAGGTGTTCGGCTCGCCCTGTTGTCCTTCAAAGGGCGCGCTGACCCGGCCGCCGCCCGGAATCTGCAGGATGCCGATGACCGAGACGATGAGGCAGGTCAAAAACAAGCAAAAGGCGAAGCGCTTGAGCTGATCTTCGTTTTCCACGTGATTGACCATCATGAAAAAGATCACGAAATATTCGATGTACTTCAGAACAAAGAAAAACCCGGTTTTCGGCTCGACCCGGCCCGCCATGACCCCGAACCCCGTGGACAGGACACAGGCCACGGCATAGAAGAAAATTCCCTTGTTGATCGGTGTTCGCAGAAAGAGGCCGAGTTCCTTGAAGACCGCGTTCTTGGCAAACCAGCTCAGTCCGATGACAACCAGGAGAAAATCTTCGAAGCGAAGGGTCACGCCCCGGCCGCGGGAGCTGCCGACGAGATGTCCGCCCATGAACTGCGGGGAGAGCAGCATGGAGAAAATCAGGATGTATAATCCGAACTCCGTTTTAACGAAGGTGATGGCGAAGATGGTGACGGCGATGATCGCCAGAACCACAACAGGCAACCGATAGGCGGAGATCGCAAAGCCGATAAACAAAGAGACGGCCATAGCCGCGGTGATCGAGATCAGAAAGCGCAACGAAAAATGTCCTATCGGCTATTTGAAGGCGTATAAGGTTCAATACCGGCAACCCGGACAGACCAAGTCGATCAGCCGGCATCGGCTCGATGTTGGGCGCCGTAATAGTACTGGGTGTGATATCGGAAATAATCCGGTCCGGCCTCGGGCTTGATGTTGTTCAAGACGATACCGATCACGTTGGCCTTCACCGTATCCAGGGACGCCTTGGCCCGTTTCAGCACGCCGCGGCCGATTTTGCCCACCATGTAGACCAGGAGCACGCCGTCCACATACGTTGAGATTTCCGTGGCATCGGCCACCGGAAGGATCGGCGGGGAGTCGATGAAAATCAGGTCGTATTCTTCTCTCGCTTCCCGGAGGAGGGATTTGAACCGATCCGAGCGAAGGATTTCAGCCGGGTTGGGCGGCGTGGTGCCGGAAGAGATGATGCTGAGGTTGTCGAGCCCCGGGGTGCGCAAAATTTCTTCCAGTTCAAAGTCGCCGAGCATGACGTCGGCGATGCTTTTCCGAACTTCCCGCCAGCTGTAATTCCCCAACACGTAATCGGTCAGCCCGGGTTGCCGGTTCAGTCCGAACATCTTGTGAATCACCGGCCTGCGAAGATCCGCGCCGATCAGGAGCACGCGGCTCCCGGCCTGGGCCATGCTCAAGGCCAGGTTCACCACGTTAAAGGTTTTTCCTTCCTCGACAAACGCCGATGTGACGAGAAACGTTTTATCCTTTTTGTTCACCCGCATGAACTCGAGATTCGACCGAAGGGTCCGGAACGCTTCGGCCGGAAGTGACTTGGGATCGTAGTGTGCGATGAGGTCCTGCCGACGGTCCCGATCCGTTACCCCCTTTTTCCTCCACCGCCGGGTCCTGTCATCCTTTCCGAAATGAGGAATGACGCCGAGGACCGGAATTTTCAGCAGGTCTTCGACATCTTCGATGGTCCCGATGCTTGTATCAAACACCTCCATGCCGAACGCCAGCACCACGCCGATGACCAGCCCCATGACGATGCCGGTTATCAGCACCATGGATTTGGCCGGCAGATTAAACGGTTTTGTCGGCGCGAGGGCCGGCCGGACGATGGTGACTTCCTGAACCTTGCCGGATTCGTTGATCAAGGTTTCCTGGTACTTGGTCTCCAGCTGTGTGTAGAGTTCTACCTGGAGCCGGACCTCTCGTTGAAGGCGGAGCAGTTGCAGCGCCTTTTCCGGCAGCCCCAGGGACTGCTTCCGGAGCTGGTTGACCTCGATCTCCAGATTGGCTTCCTTTTCTTTGAGATTTCCGTCCAGGGCATTCAGCTCTTTTTTCATTTCAGCGATAACGGCATTGATTTTGTCTTCGTTTTCAATGACCTTCGGATGTTGTTCGGTATAATTGATCAAAAGATCCTGGCGTTCCAGAAGCAGGTTGCTCAGCCTGGATAGAAGTGACGGCAAGGGGGAATCGGACGGTGGTGAAAACAAAAACTCGCCCGAGAGATTTGTATGGGTCTTCTCGGATGCCACCAGCAGCCGGTACTGGGCTTCCACTTTCTGACGGGTGTTTTTGGCCGCCGAGAGCTCCTTTTCCGCCTCGTTCAAATTATCGAGCACCTTTGTCGTCTGGGCGTCCATCGATATCAATGCATAGCCTTCCCGGAAGGACTGCAGCCGGTCTTCCGATTCCTTCAGGCTTTTGGCGGTTTTTTGCAGTTGGGCCTCGATGAATGCCTTGGTCTCAAAGGTTTTGCGGTTTTTTTCCTGGATATTGTAATCCTGGTAGACCTGGGCGAGCACATTGGCGACCCGGGCGGATTCCTGGGGGTTCTCGGATATGGCCGTGATGTTGATGATGTTCGTGCCTTCCTGAATCTTGGCATCGACCATGGATTTCAATTTCTGGATTTGGGACAGCCATTTTTGGTGATTTTTCACATCATCGACGGAAAGGGTGTCCGGTATCCAGCCGAGCTTTTTGGCGGCCATGATCAGCACCGGGTAGCTGGTGATGATGTAGGCATGGGTTTCGAGGTTTTCCCCCTGGGAGAAATAGGCGCCGGTCAAAAGGGCCGCCACGTTGGTGAACCGGTCGATCTTGATCGCCGAAGACGCGGAATACAGTTGGGTCGGCTCCCGAAGCTTGGTAAATCCGTAGCTCGATAAGCCGACCAGAACGGTAACCAATACAATGACCAGCTTTCTTTTTTTCAGAATCCGCCAGTAGTCTCGGATATCCACATCGTATTGCGCCATCTAAGACCCTGCCCCCGGGGAGGAGCCTCCAAGCTGAATAGTGTAATGGTTCAAGTGTTGCCGCTTCGCGGAGTCATTTGTTAGCGCTGCCGCGGTATCCTTTGCCCTTCGTCCTTGGCCATTGGTTCGGCATGGCATCGAACGGCCATCTGATCATTTTGTCCATTTCGTTTACCGCGTCTACTCCGTCGACACCGAACCGACCGAATCGACCGCACTACCCGATCCCGCTATTGCTGTGAGTTGTGTATTGCATCGTAAACTTCACTGGTCCCGGTGGCGATCCGCGCCGGCATAAAGACGACGTCCAAAATAGGTCGAATGCGTTGGAGGAAGAGATCTACACTGCCAAAGCCGCTTCTTGGCACGTAGACCAGGTCGCCGTTCATGAGTGCCAGGTTTTGCCGCTGGTCGCCGTCTTCCACCAGGGCGTCGAGGTTTGCCGTGAGCACCTGGGGGTTGTTGCGGTCTCCCCGGACAACCCGGGTCTGCGCTTCTTTGGCGAACACGGTATATCCTCCGGCCTCTGAAACGGCATCGAAGAGATTCATCGTCGAGCCGGTGAACGGATACGCCCCGGGTTTCTTGACTTCTCCGAAGACATAGACACGCTTTTCTTCTTTGGACAGCCTCGGGACAAACACCAGGTCCTGATCGTCGATCACCACGTTCTGATCGAGTTCACCGCGATTGATGACCTTGAAGAGATCGACCCGGATGGTCCGTCCGCTTTTTCGGCGAATGGTCACGTCGGAGAGGTTGGCATCCGATGCCGGCCCGCCGGCACGGGAGATCAAATCCAAAACCGTCTCTTTCCCGGAAAGGGTGTATCTCCCCGGTCCCCGGCTTGGATCCGGGGTAGCGATGGCTCCCAATAGCATGACCGATTTGCTGCGGTATTTGGTGACCCGGACATCCACCCGGGGATTCCGGATAAAACGGCTCAACCCTTTGGTGAGGCGCTCGTCGATCTGGCGGGTGGTGAGCCCATTGACATTCACATCGGAAAGGTATCCGAACGAAATCGTCCCGTCCGAACCAACGTCGGTGGTGATTTTGTCGGCAGTAGCGCCTTGCCAAAGGGTGATTTCAAGGGTGTCGCCCCGGCCGACCCGGTATTCCGGCACACCGTTGACCATCCGGTAGACCGCGTTTTCTTCCGGCACACCCTCCGTTTTCGCTACATGTAAACGAAGTTCGGTCGCGGGTCCCACAAAGGTGTTGGTGGATGTCGTTCTTCCCCCGATGTCTTTCCAGACCTGGATGCCTTCCCCGAAAGAGGCGGCAATCAAATCGGTTCTGCCATCGGTGTTGATGTCGGCGCCGACCATATCGTAATAGGTCCCGATCCGAGGCAATTCCAGGTTAAGCGGGAGCCAATCCTGCCCCTCTTGGACCCAGGCCCGGATCCCCTTGTTTTCCATGGATGTGGCGATGATTCCAAGCCTTCCGCCGGCATTGGCATCAAAAATGGGAAGCACCTTCCAGTAACTGGGCGGGATCGGATTGGCATCGCCCGCGGATTGGGCGTTCTGGCCGTTGGCGGCGCCTTTCTCATTCGGCCCCGGAATTTCCCGCCACGAGCCGTTTCGCCTCCCAAGGAAGATCCGGACCCCGTTTCGATACGTTCCGGCCAGAAGGTCCAATATCCCGTCATTGTTGATGTCGGCAGCGGTTAGCCGGTTGAAACTTCCCGTTGCCACGATCCCCCCGTCGGTCCATCCGCCTTTTCCGTCACCGTACCAGATGCGAATCGCGCCTTGTTCTCCCCAAGAGGCGCCGGCGATATCCAATTTCCCGTCGCCGTTGAAATCCGCCACGACAACGTCGTTGTAGATTCCGGTCATTGTCGGGCCGGTTTCCGCATACCACCGCCCTTTTCCGTTCCCGAGCCAGACCTGGATGCCGCCCTTGCTTTCCGAGGTGCAGTTGGCGGCGATGATGTCCAGGTGTCCATCCCCGTTGACGTCCGCCAACCGTACCTGGGAGTAATTGTTGATATCGGTGGGGCCGTCCATCCGTGACCAGCTCCGGTTCTCGTGGTTCTTGAAGATGAGAATTCCGCTGGCTTCCCGCTGCGCGGCGATCACCAGGTCTTTCAATCCGTCTTCGTCGATATCGCCCACGGCCACGGAGAAGACATCGGCCCGGATCGACAGGAACACCGGCGGGGAAACGGTGCCGTCTCCGTTTCCATACCAGATGGCGACGGTTCCAGGCTCCGCGCTGCCGCCGACAATGTCCAGCCGGCCGTCGTTGTCCAGATCCTCAACGGCGACGGCGCGGTACTGGCCGGAGGCGCCCAGTCCGCTTCCGGTCCACGATTGCGGTGCCCGGGGCGTCGTTTGTTTTACCGCGGTCGTGCATCCAAAAAAGAACAAAACCAGACACGCCGCGGTCCCGATCATGGTAATCTTTTTGCTGTATTTGGATATCATTTTTTGGCGGCTGCCGCGGGGTCTGGCCGCGGCACGGCGTCCTTTGTCATTCGTCATTGGTCCTTGGTTAAAACCAAAGTGAATTGTCATTGGCCATTAACCCTTGATCCTATATTGGCCGCTGCCGCGGCGCCAGCGGCCGGTCACCGTTGCTGCAGATCCGCTACCGCGGCATCCACGATTCCGGAGTCGGCGATTTTCGCTTTTTGCATCATGCCGACCAGAAGGCACCGATCGCAGAGATTGTTGATCCGGAGCGGAAATCCCCGGGAGTAGGCAAAAATTTTCTCTATACCCTCCCGGGTGAAAATGCCCCTGGTCGCACCGGCGGATTTGAGGCGGTGGAGGATGTAGCGGGCCGTATCCATCTTGTCCAGGGGTTTTAGGTCATAGCGGATGGCAATGCGTTCCTTCAGCGGCGGAAGTCCGGATAGTACTTCAGAAAGGGGAAGTTGTCCCATGAGGATCAGCGTCATCAGGAATTGGTCGTTCCGATTCAGATTCAGCAACATCCGCAATTCTTCGAGCATCGATTTCTTTTTGATCAGGTGCGCCTCGTCGATAATCAGCACCGTCTTGATGTCATGATCGAAATTCCGAAGCAGCCGTTGGTTGAGGCGATTCAGCAATACGATCTTGGAAGGGTCGTCATGGGGCTCGTCCATCTCGATCAATAGGGCGCGAATCAGATCGACCGGCTCCAGGACCGGGTTGACCAGGGTGAGCACTTCGAAGCCGTCGTTATCCACATATTCCATCATTACCCGGCTGATGGTCGTCTTGCCGGTTCCGACCTCTCCCGTTAATACGGCCAATCCTTTTTGGTGCTCCACGGCATAGACAAGACGCAGCAGGGCCTCTTCGTGTTGGGTCGATTTATAGAAAAGGCCCTTGGTCGGGGCGTTTTCAAACGGGGAAATATTCAGTTTCCAGTAGCCCAGATACATTCAATGGTCACCCGTGGAGGTTATCGATCGTCGGCCAGGCATAGGCAGGATCGGGGTTCTCTTCAATGCGCCGTGTGGTGACCGAACGGAAAGAGTGGCATCTGGTTTTAAAAAAGGCCGGCGGTCGCTCTCCAACCGCAGGTGGTGTGCGCGTCGCTGCCGGGAGATTCGAAAAAATCCCTGGATCGCCGTACCGGGACAAATGAAGCACTTTCCGTTCCGTCTCAATTTTAACGCCGTACGACCCGGCTCTCAATACCGGATTCGGCCAGCGCCTTCTGTTGGTCCACTGCGCCGCTTTCTGTATAAAACGCGCCCACAAAGACATCGTATCGATCTTGTCTGTCCGGAATAATATACGGGAAGAATCCCTTGATGGCGATGCGCCGGGAGAGCCTTTTCGCCGTATCTTCAGAAGACGCTCCGCCCACCCATACCGAAAAAGCGGTTTTTTTGATGGCAATGCCGGTCACGGAAAGTTTTTTTCCGGCGTTCTCCGCCGCCTGGCGACTCGGGTAGTATCCGCTGAAGATACGATACCATGTGCCGGTCTTCCCCAGTTCGACCTTCACCCAATAGGGATTGGCACCGTTTTTTTGCAGCGTATTCAGGTTGCGTTGGGCGTTTTCCAGGGTCCGAACCGCAGTCAACCGAATGGAATAAGGAAACGCCCCTTCTTCCGGTGCCCGTGCGAACAACGATTCGATTTTGGCCGGTTTCTCGGATGCCTTGGCAGTGGCGACGGTAACGACCGACGCCGCGACCGGGGGAGGTGTTTTGACAGCGTTATGAACCGTTTTCCCGAGCACTGGGATCGGCTTTGCCAACGGGTTCGCGTTGATCGCTTTTTCGGCGGAAGGGATGGTTTTTTTCGCAACATCGGAGAGTTGTATCGCGGCGGGGACTTCTATGGCCCGGGTTCCATTGTGGCCGATCGATTTTCCGGAAATGACCTGGACCAGGTAGAGTCCGGCGCTTAACACGCAAAGGGTCAACGCAACAATCAGCAATATGCGTTGCGCCGGCCGCAACGATTTGAATCTTCTGAAAATGGATCCCCCCTCACCTGGGATATCGGGCCGCTCCCCTTGCATTCTTTCACTGCCGGCTGTCTCTCCGGTCTCCTCTTCACTTTCGGCGGCAGAGGATCGAGAGATCAAATACGATTCTTCGGAAAGCTCGAGCAACTCCTCCTCGGATACCGCATCCACAATATAAAGCAGGGAATGCTCCGGCAAATCGACGACGCGTTCCGTCAGCGCCCGTTTCTTAAGGGAATCATAAATGATCTGAATCTTTGGCCTCATCGGCTGGTCCGGATACGTTTGAATCACCCTGCCAATGGCGTTCGAGTTGAGCCGGACATAGCTTTGCAACGGAAAAATAGAGAACGTGTTCAGGAGCGCTTTCAGGTAAAGTTGTTGAAATTTGCGTTTT
>JBJKPT010000531.1:0-1869 GCA_046706045.1 Desulfobacterales bacterium | reverse complement strand
TGGGAATCGTGGCCGGATTCGCCCTGGTGCTCTTCACCCACATCCCGCTGGCCCCTTCCGGGCCCATGGTCCTCGTCTCCGTGGTGGTTTCGATCGGTGTGGGGCTTATCTCCGGCTACTACCCGGCCCACCGGGCCGCCAATCTCAAACCCGTGGAGGCCCTGCGCTTTGAATAAAGCCATCGCATGGATCGTTGCCGCCCTTTTCCTGGTGACGGCCGCGGGTACCTCCCGGGCCGGAGAGGCGCGCCCCGATGTCCCCGTACGCCTTTCCGATGCCGTTGCGCTTGCCATGAAGCAGCGGCCGGAGTTGCGCCTCGCATTTGAAAAGGAGCATCTTGCCGAGGCGAAGATCGCCGAAGCCCGGGGGGCCTTTCTTCCGACCCTTGATTTCGTCGGTTCGAATTATTACATCAAAAACTTCGATACCTATACCGGAATCGATATCTCGGCCCAGGTGGCCGGTCAGAACATCGGGGTCAACGTGGAAAAAGAGGTCCCCGCCTACCAGCTCGTCCCCGAATTGGACTTTCGTTACAACCTCTACGCCGGCGGCCGGGACCGGGCCCTCTTGAAAGCGGCCAGAAGCGACCTGGAATCGGTCGGACATGAAGAAGGGGCAACCCGGCGAAAGGTTCGGCTGGATGTGGCCGATGCCTACTGGGGGCTTAAAAAAGCCCAAATTGCCTATGCCATGGCCAAACGGGCGCTCGCCCTCGTCCAGCTGGAACTGAGCGTGGCGCAAACCCAGCACCGGGTCCATCGTTTGTCAGCGGTGGACTACGATGCGGTGCTTCTCAAAAAGCAGGAAAAAGAGGTTGCCCTTCGGATCGCGGATCGGGATGCGCTCCAGGCCTTCGGCCGCTATCGGCATGTTCTGGGCCTGCCCGAAGAGACCGCGGTGAGCGCCGCCGACGCGATCCCCGCCCTTCTCGACGCTCCGGACGAGGAAACGACCCCGGTCGCGCCGATGCCCGAGCATCCCGACATCCTGAGGCTCACCAGTGAACTGCAGGCGGCCTCCCAGCAGGAAGAAGCGGCGGCCGCCGAGGCTTATCCCACGGTTGACTTCTTCGCAAACTATGCCCTGATCGGCCGGGACACCGGCAGCCTTTACGGTTCATGGGCCAACACCCAATCCGATTATTACTCCTTCGGGATCAAGGTCACCCTGAACCTCTACAACGGCGACCGGACCCGGGATCGCATCCGGGAAGCCGAGTCCACGGTGCGCGTGAAACGGCTCGAACTTGCCTTGAAGATACGGGAACTGACCGATACCCAACGCACTCTCCGGACGGCGCTGGATACGGCCCGCGACCAGCTTTTTCTGGCCATGGCCCGTCACCGGCTCGAGGCGGCCCGGGAAAAAGCCGCACGGGCACGGCTGCAATCCGGCCGGATCTCGGACCTCGCATACCGGCAATCGGCAACGGATGCCGCGGATGCCGGGGACAAGGTGACGATGGCCCGCATCGACGTCACCCTGGCCAGAAACGCGCTGGAGTTGATGGTGCTTCAATAGCGCCCGAACGCATGGGATGATTCCGCTTGACGGCTGATCGTGCGCTCTATACAGTCGGTAAAAGCCACGGAACAGCCACAGGATTCAAGCGGAAAATGCTATTTTCCGGGTATCCAACGATGTCACCGGTTTGATCTTCCAAAACCACTCAATTCAAGGAGGGATCATGGCCAAGCATATTGTTATCGATGAAGAAGAGTGCCTGGGCTGCGAAAGCTGCGTCGAGTTGTGCCCGGACGTCTTCGAGTTCGACGAGGACAGCGAAAAAGCCAAGGTCATCACCCCCAAAGCCAAGGACGACTGCGTCCAGGAAGCCATCGACGCCTGCCCGGCGGAGAGCATCAC
>JBJKPT010000530.1:0-3695 GCA_046706045.1 Desulfobacterales bacterium | reverse complement strand
GGCCAAGGCGGATTCCGAAATCCGTCTGACGATCATGACGGCCCTTTCCCTGGAAAAGCCCTCGGGGTCGAGCGATCTGGAGCGGCGGCTCGTCGGTCCCATGGCCGATCGGATCTGGGCGGGGTTTGTCGAGTTCGACTACATGAAGGACCTTCGTGGCGGAAACCTTCCGCCCAACGTGGACGTCCGGGAATTTTACGCCAAGGCCGGCAGCTACCTCGACCTGCCCCACGCCCAGCAAAATTACATCAGCTCCAATTACACCCATGCCGTGCGGGATCTGATGGGTCACGGCATGAACGTGGTCGGAAACCTCATCGCCAAGCAGACTCTGGGAAACACCCTCCGCTACAGCATGAGCTCCAACGCCGACATGATGCTGGAATGGCTGCGCCGCATGACCGAAGCACGCATGGCCGGCCGAAGGGTCCTGGTCATCGGCCAGGTGAACACCGAGTTGCCATTCATGTACGGCGACGCCGTGGTGGCACCGGAGGTCTACGACATCGTCATCGACGATCCGGCCTATGCGTTTCCTTTGTTCAGCACGCCCAAGCCGTCGATTGCCGCTGCGGATCATTTGATCGGCATTCACGTCAGCACCTTGATCCGCGACGGCGGCACCCTGCAGATCGGGATCGGGTCCCTCGGCGATGCCATCGCCAGCGGCCTGATCATGCGCCACCGTCAAAACGCCGTTTACCGGAGCCTCGTGTCCGATCTGGGCATCGAGGCAATCCACGGCGGCCTGCTTGCGCGCGTCGGCGGCCTCGGCCCTTTTGAGAAGGGGCTGTACGGCGCAACGGAAATGCTGGTGGCCGCCTTCATTGCCCTTTACAAGGCGGGCATTCTCAAACGACGGGTTTACGATCACCCCGGCATCCAGGCCTTGCTGAACGACGGGGCGATCGATGAGCAAATCACCCCCCATACCCTGGACGCGCTCCTGGAGCACGGGGTCATCGGCCCACGGCTTGACGTCGCCGAACTCGAACGGCTTCAGCATTTTGGGATCCTTTCCGAAGACCTCACCTTTGCCGGCGACGGCATCCGAAACGGTTCACGGATCTTCGGCACCGACCTGGCCGATCCGGCGACCCGACGCGCCATCCAGGAACACGCCCTGGGCAGCCGCCTGAAGCACGGCGCCGTCTGCCACGGGGCGTTTTTTCTCGGGCCGCAGGATTTTTACCGGGATCTGCGGGAGATGAGCGAGACCGAGCGGCGGCTGTTTTCCATGACCGGGGTCGAGGTCACCAACCAGCTCTACGGAAACGAGCGGTTGAAGCGGCTTCAGCGCCGTCACGGCCGGTTCGTCAATGCCGGGATGATGGCTACCACCCTGGGCGAAATCGTTTCCGATACCCTGGCAAACGGCCAGGTCGTGAGCGGCGTGGGCGGCCAGTACAATTTCGTGGCCATGGCCCATGCCCTGGAAGACGGCCGGGCGATCATGATGGTGCGAAGCACCCATTCCCAGAACGGCCGATTGGCTTCGAACATCGTGGCCAATTACGGACACATCACCATTCCACGCCACCTGCGCGACATCGTCGTGACCGAATACGGCATCGCGGATCTGCGGGGAAAAACCGACTGCGAGGTCATCTGCGCCCTGATCCATATCGCCGACTCCCGGTTTCAGGCCGAATTGCTCGCCCGGGCCAAGAAGGCGGGAAAGGTGCCCGCCGACTACCGGATCCCCGACGCCTTTTGCCACAACACCCCGGAACGGATCGAAAAGCTCTCGGCCCCTTACCGCCAACAAGGCCAATTCAAGACGTTTCCCTTTGGCACGGATTTGACCCGCGAAGAGATCGTGCTGGACCGGGCCTTGCGCGCGCTTCGGAAAAAGGGCGTTTTTCACAAGGTCCGGGTCGCCGCCGGGGTGGCCGGCCGTCTGCTGGCCCCGACGCCGCCCACTCATCGCCCCTATCTCGAGCGCATGGGGCTTTCCACTCCCGCCTCCCTTCGCGAACGGCTGATGCGGGCCGCCGTTTCCTATGCCCTTTCGTCCGATTAGCCCGCATCGGGATCGACACCGCAAAATGAAAGCGGTGGATGGATGCCGATTTCCAATGGCATCCATCCGCCGCGGCCAAGGTTTTTGGTTTCGGCGGGGTCATGCGGACCCTCCCCTGTGGTTCAGGAGGCGGGCGCCGAGGCGTGTTCTTTCTTTGCCATGCGATGTTTTACCGGGCGGCGCGCGGTCTTTTTGTGCGCCGGTGCGGGTTTTTTGGCCTCGGATTTTTTTGGGGAACCCATCTCGGCGTTGGCCGGTTTACCGGTCAATTTGTCGAGCCGGTCGGTGATGGCTTTGATCCGCCATTGCGCGAGTTCGAAAGGATAGGCATTGATCGAGGAGACGGCGGGTTGCATCGTGTCGGTTTTGTTCGGTTTGGCGAAAATCGACAGGCTCACCGGCGAGGTGCCTTTCAAGGCGATGGTCAGCTCGGGGTTCGTGAAGGCGGACTTTTTTGCCCCGGCGATGAATTTTTCGCATTCCAAGCCGTTTAAGAGGTCCAAAAGGCCGGTGACCGTCTCCCGGTCGACCGGAACGCCGTTTTTTAGGGCCCAGGCAGGTTTTCCCAAAATTTTGCCGGTTTTTTCGTCCTTTTTGGCTTCCCGTTCCAGATCAAAGGTTTCGCCGTCTTTGGTGAAAACGATGCCGGTGATGTCCTCGGGCGTGAACGCAAGAACCGTCTTGTCCCGGAAATCATCCACGGAACGGTCGAACTTCTCGTGAAAATTCCCCTCGGCATGGTAGACCCGGAAGTCGTTCGGAAACCGGACATACGTGTGCTCGTAGGTGGAGGCGACTTTTCCGATATCGAATTCCCGCTTGAGGGTGTCGTCGTCATAGGCCTTGACCGTGATCTTATCCTTGTCGTCAAGGCCGTAGATTTCGTAGGACTTGGATTCGGAAACCAGGGCCGTGAGCTTCAAGTTATCGATGGTGGCAAGCATGCCCCGGACTTTGTCCGCGTCGGCCGGGTAACCGCTTGGCTCCAGAAACCAAGCGGTTTTGATTTTTTTCAGGGTCGTCTTTCCCCGCGGGCCGCTGATTTCGATACGGTTCACCTCACCGTTTTTGATCGTGGAGAGGGTGGGCAGTTTGTAGAGCGTGCGGTTGTCTCGGTGCAGGGCCAAATAAGCCACCGACGCAACGATGATCACCGCCAATACGATGTATTCTTTTTTTATTTTCATGGAACCCTCGCGGTGGAAAAAATGACATCTGGCACCTGCTTCCGGCCTTTCCGAAGCCGGTGCCGTCGGTATCGGGGAACCGCGTTCCCTTCCGGGGACATGGCGGCGGTTCGGCGGGCGCTAGATCCGGCGGTACCCGGAAACGGTGTCCGGATGCCGCCGTCGCTTTTACCGGTTCCTAGGTCGTGGAAGCAAACACCTTCTGAATGTGCCGCTTTCGGGCATGACGCCGCATCAGGACAATCAGCCCGAAGCAGACCATCAGGATGGGAAGCCCGACAATGTTGAACCACTTGACGGCGGTCTTGACGCCGGGCGGCGTGTCGTTCAGGGGATTGAACTGCTGTTGCTTGCCGCGCATGGCGGCAATGGCGTCCCGGTGATTCACCGCATCCACCAGGTTCTGGACGAAGATGGCGTTGGGGCTGCTGTCGTCATCGGCGCCGATGACCGTATCGCGAATCATCTCCGATGCGGGCATGACG
>JBJKPT010000529.1:0-5174 GCA_046706045.1 Desulfobacterales bacterium | reverse complement strand
GGCGGTGACCGCGGCCGGCGGGGCGGCCGGCTCGAGACCGGCGGCCGCTTGCCGATACGCCGCGGCGTACTCGGCCCGCGCGTTTTCCGGTATCGGGCCGTCAAAGGGCGGAAGTGCGGCGATCTGGGCGTCGATCACCGCCGGGGTCAGTCGGTTCCGGCGGGTGTAGCGGCCCGGGCACACGCCCTGGATGTCCATGATGGCAAAGCCCTTGAAATCGATGGCTTCGGCGATTTTGGCGTCGATGTCCTCGGCGTAGGCGGATTTGCGGATCACGTAAGCCGCGCCGGCCGCGGCCGCCACCGGGCAGATGTCCAGGGGTCTTTCCAGGCCGTTCAGAAATCCCGAGGCCACGGCCGCATCGGGCGGTGTCGTGGCGGAGAACTGCCCGCCGGTCATGCCGAAGTTGAAATTGTTCAGGACCAGCAGGGTCAGGTTCAGGTTCCGGCGGCAGGCGGCCAGCAGATGGGCCCCGCCGATGCCCATGCCGCCGTCGCCCATGGTGACGATCACGTGAAGGTCGGGCCGGGCCATCTTCAGACCCGTGGCATAGGTGAGGGCCCGGCCGTGGAGCCCGTGCATCGCGTGGGTGTTGAAAAAAGTGTCGAAGAGGCCCGAGCAGCCGATGTCGCTTACGATGACCACCCGGTTTCCCGGGATTTCAAGCCGTTTCAGGGCGTTGTCCAGGGCATGAACGACGCGGTCGTGGGCGCACCCCGGGCAGAAGACCGGGGGGCGCTGGTCATTGATCAGACTCTGCATGGGCAATCCTCCTCGCGATCTCACCGGGGGTGATCAGCCGGCCGTCCATCCGGCCGAGAAAGGTGACGGGGCGGTCCCCCGCGATCCGCTCGATTTCCCGGACGTATTGACCGAGATTCATTTCCACCACCACAATGCGCCGGTATCCCCCGCAGATCCGCCGGATCGCGGCCTCGGGCACCGGCCACAACGTTTTCAACACCAGAAGGCTGACCGGATGACCGTCGGCGGTCTCTTTTCCGACCGCATCCCGGGCGGCCCGGGCCGTGATGCCGTAGGTGACGACCAGGGTTTTTGCACCGTCGGCGGGCAGGTAGTCGACTTGGGCAAAGCCGTCCACGGCCGCCACGAGTTTGTGCCGGAGCCGCTCCTGCATGGCCTCGATCTCTTCCGGGTCCACGGTGATGTAGCCGTTCACCCCGTGGGTCGATGAGGTCTGACGCACCAGGGTGTCGGCGCCGATGGGAAGAAATCCGGGCACGCCGCCGGTACCGGCGACAAACGGCTGAAACGGCCGGTCGGTCGGCGGGGGGCGCCGGTCAATGGGCATGGGAAGCGTTACGGCGTCCAAGTCCACGCTTTCCCGGGTCATGGCGATTTCTTTGTTGGAGGCGACAAAAACCGGACACCGGTAGGTCTCCGCCAGGTTGAAGGCTTCCGCGGTCAGGGCGTAGCACTCCCGCACATCTTCCGGGGCCAAAACGATCACGGGCTGACCGCCGCTGCTGGCCCAGTTGAGAAACTGGACGTCGCCGTCGGCGCCGCGGGTCGCCGACCCCGTGGACGGCCCGAGGCGCTGCACATCGACGATCACCAGTGGGATCTCGCTGCCGATGGCAAAGCCGATCTGCTCGCTGTAGAGGCTGATGCCCGGTCCCGAGGTCGCCGTCATGGCCTTCCATCCGGCCATGGCGGCCCCCAGGCAGAACCCGATGGAAGCGATCTCATCCTCGCCTTGCATGCAGATGCCGCCCTGCGGGGGCAACAGGCGCAACATGTTCTGATAAATGGAGGTCGCCGGGGTGATGGGATATCCGGCAAAAAATCGGCAGCCGGCAGCCATCGCCCCCAACGCCACGGCTTCGTTTCCTTCCAGCAGCATCATTGCCATGAGAGCCCCCTGGGTCCTATTCGTTGCATCGTGTATCGCCCGGTGCTTCGGGAAACCCGTCAAAAGCAAAAAGCGGTCTCCACCGGCCGGAACGTTGCGGGGGGTGTAGCGGATAATCGGGGAAAAATCAATGGAGGCGGAAGGAAATTGATCTTCGTATCATCATGCGGTACATTGAGTTATCGATTTACATGCTGGAATAACAATGGATACATGCCTATCCGGAAACGATCGATTTGACCGTTTCATAATTTGGGACAACAAGGGGTTGCTCTGCCCGATGCCCCCGGCCGAACTCGTGGCCGCCGGCCGGATGGAGCCTACGATCCGGGGCCGTTCAAATTGACATGCCGCCGGCGATTGGGATATGGCTCACCCACATTTCGGAGACGCTCGTTCACCCAGGATTTTTCAAACGTTCATCCCCGCAAGGGATGCGCTAAAAGGCGTATTTTCCATTGGGCGCAAAACCCATCATCGTCATCGTCGGAAGGCCGAACGTGGGAAAATCCACGTTCTTTAACCGCATCACCCGGACCCGCGACGCCCTGGTGGACGATTTTCCCGGTGTCACCCGGGACCGGCACATCGGCGATGCCGAATGGAACGACACGGGATTCACCCTTGTCGATACCGGAGGCTTTGCCGGGCCCGGCGACGACCCTTTTGCCGAGAGCATCCGGCTTCAGATCATGGCGGCGATCGACGAGGCCGACGCGGTGGTGATGCTCTTCGACGGCCGCACCGGGGTGGCCCCCCACGACCGGGAAATGGTGGATCTGCTGCGGCGGACGGGAAAGCCCGTCCACTACGCGGTCAACAAGATCGACGACGCGCCCCAGGAATCGGCCCTCGCCGAATTTTACAGCCTGGGGCTCGATCCGATTTTTCCCATTTCCGCCGAGCACCGCTACGGCATCACGGACTTTCTCGACCATCTTACCGAGGGGTTTCGCAGCGGCGTGCCGGAACCGGAACCGGAGATGATCCGGGTGGCCGTGGTGGGCCGGCCCAATGTCGGCAAATCCTCCTTGATCAACCGGATGATCGGAAGGGAGCGGCACCTGGTCAGCGATATCCCGGGAACCACCCGGGACGCGATCGACAGCATCTGCCGCGCGAACGGCAAATCCTACCTCATGGTGGACACCGCCGGTATCCGGCGAAAAGGCAAGGTTTCCGAAAAGATCGAAAAAATTTCCATCATCAAGGCCTTGCTCAGCCTGGTGCGCTGTGACGTCGCCTTGATCGTCATCGATGCGGCCGAGGGCATCACGGAGCAGGACATCAACGTCGCCGGGTATGCCAACGACAAGGGGTGCGGCGTCGTCTTTTTGCTCAATAAATGGGACCTGGTGGAAAAGGATCACCGCACGGTGGAACGCTTTATCGAGGAGCTTCACGACGCGGCGAAATTTTTGGCCTTTGCCCCGGCCGTGACCGTCTCGGCCCTGACCGGTCAGCGGATCGGCCGGATTTTCGAACTGGTGGAGGCGGTTTACGCCCAGTATGCCTCGCGGATTGCCACCGGCCCGTTGAACCGCATCCTGGAACAGGCCGTGCAGGCCAACGAGCCGCCGTACCATCGGGGCCGCCGGCTGAAATTCTACTACGCCACCCAGGCCGGATCCCGGCCCCCGAGTTTCGTGGTATTCGTCAATTATCCCGAAGCCGTGCATTTTTCGTATCAGCGCTACCTCACCAACCGGATCCGCGAAGGCGCCGGCCTGGACAAGACCCCGCTCCGTCTCAGCCTGCGCGAGCGCAGCGGCCGCATCGGCTTCGACGACAAACCATCCAAAAGAGAAGACCGCCTCCGGCAGCGCAGCCCCTCGCGGCGCCGCCAGCGGTGATGGATCGCCGTGGATATTTTCGAGCAACACGCCATGAGCCAGGAAGCGATTTCCCGCGGGCGCCCGCTGGCCGAGCGGATGCGGCCCCGGTCCTTATCCGGATTCGTGGGCCAGAATCCGGTGGTCGGGCCGGATTCCGCCCTGGCGCGGGCCATCGCGGACGACCACCTTTTTTCCATGATCCTGTGGGGCCCGCCCGGGTGCGGCAAAACCACCCTGGCCAGAATCATCGCCAACGAGACCCGGTCCCATTTCGTCTCGTTTTCCGCAGTTCTTTCCGGGGTGAAGGATATCCGCGAGGTCAACGAGGCGGCCAAACGGGAGCTTGCCCTTCACCACCGGCGTACCCTTCTTTTCGTCGACGATATCCACCGGTTCAACAAGGCCCAGCAGGACGCCTTCCTCCATCATGTGGAAAGCGGGCTCATCACCCTGATCGGCGCCACCACCGAGAATCCGTCCTTTGAAGTCATCCCGGCATTGATGTCCCGGTGCCGGGTGATGGTCCTGGAACCGGTGGGCGCCGAGGACATGGCGATCCTGATCGGGCGCGCCCTTGCCGACACCGAAAACGGGCTGGGGGATCTTGGCCTTGGCATCGCCCCCGAGGCCCTGGACTTTTTGATCGCCGCCGCCGACGGCGATGTGCGCTTTGCCTTGAACGGGCTTGAAATCATCGCCGCCTTTGCCGCCTCAAAAGAGGCCGGGGTGCAGACGATCAGCCTGGCCCATGCCGAGGCCGGGCTCCAGAAAAAGGCGCTTCGCTACGACAAATCCTGTGAAGAACACTACAACCTGATTTCGGCCCTCCACAAGAGCCTTCGGGGAAGCGATCCGGATGCGGCGGTCTACTGGCTGCTGCGGATGCTTTCGGCCGGGGAAGACGCCCTCTTTGTCGCCCGCCGGATGGTGCGTTTTGCCTCCGAAGACATCGGCAACGCGGACCCCTTTGCCCTGAGTGTCGCCTTGAACGCCATGGAGGCCTTCCGGTTTTTGGGCCACCCCGAGGGCGATCTCGCGCTGGTTCAGGCCGCCGTCTATCTGGCCACGGCCCCCAAGAGCAACCGCGTCTACGCGGCCGAACAGGAGGCCCGCGCGGCGATCGAACGCACCGGCGCCCTTCCGGTCCCCCTTCACATCCGCAATGCGCCGACCCGGCTGATGAAATCCCTGGGCTACGGCAGAGGCTACAAATACGCCCATGATTTTGACGGGGGCCACACGGAGCAGACCTATCTTCCGGAGGCCCTTCAGGGGGAGTCCTTTTACCGGCCGACGGATCGCGGGTTTGAAAAGACCATCGGCCAGCGATTGGCCCACTGGCGCCGGCAGGCCGAGACCGGCCGCGGTTCGAGCGATGCCGGGTCTCAAGGGGAGGCCGGCCGGCCGAAAGAAGATTCCAAGGATAAGCCTTGATGGTCGGACCAGGGGGTTTGTGACCGTGCCCG
>JBJKPT010000528.1:0-7618 GCA_046706045.1 Desulfobacterales bacterium | reverse complement strand
TCGGCCATCGCCGGCTGATCCTGCCCCAGCTCGGCGCCACCGGGGTCTCGGCGATCGAGGTCAAGAAACAGAGCGGCTTTTCCGTGGTCTGGGGCCCCGTCCGGGCCCGGGACATCCCGGCGTTCCTAAAAGCCGGGATGCACGCCGAGGCTTCGATGCGGCAGGTGACCTTCCGTTTTGGGGAGCGGCTCGTTCTCATCCCCGTGGAATTGAACCACGTGATGAAGCCCGCCCTCATCGCCATCGCCGTCATGTTCCTCCTCTCCGGCATCGGCCCGGGGATCTTTTCCTTTTCCGGCGCCGTGCACCGGGGGCTTATCATGGCGCTCGCCTGCCTTGCGGGCATCGTCACCGGCGCCGTGGCGACCCCGCTCCTGCTGCCGTGGCTGCCGGGAACGGCGTTTTCCCTCAAAGGGACCGTCACCGGCGTCGCCGGAAGCCTCCTGGTCATCATCATGGCCCACACTTCCTTTCTGGGGGCGGTCGCGGTGACGGCCGGGTGCACGGCACTGAGTTCGTTTCTGGCCATGAACTTCACCGGTTCGACCCCGTTCACCTCGCCATCGGGGGTCGAAAAAGAGATGCGCCGGGCCCTGCCCTTGCAGATCGTCGGTGCGGTGATTTGTGTCGCGGGCTGGATCGGCGCGGCGTTTATCGCATAACTCATTTTCCGCCCGCAGCCGGTCCCGGGGGACGATGCCGAAGACCGTCGGGCGCGGGAGGGGGGATGCCCCCCTCCAACGGAGCATCCAATGAAAGGTTTTCGATACCTGAAGGACGTGACCACCCTGGCCCTTGACACCAATGCCTGCGTGGGTTGCGGCACCTGCACCGTGGTCTGCCCCCATGCGGTCTTTTGTCTCGACAGGAAAAAAGCCGTGATCGCCGATCGCGACGCCTGCATCGAATGCGGGGCCTGCACCGCCAACTGCCCGGTGTCGGCCATCCGGGTCACCCCGGGCGTGGGCTGCGCCGCCTACATCATCCAGTCCTGGATCGTCGGGCCGAAAAAAGCTTCCTGCGGCGGCCCCAACGGCTGCTGCTGACCCGGGGGCCGGAGACCGCCTCGCACGGGCGAGCCCCCATCCGTCATCCGGTATTTTCCGAACGACGCAAAAGGCCTTGATACCGTGGGGTGAACCGAATATAGAATTTTCGGCGTCGGAGACGGCGCCGGACGGTTTGAAATCGGTTGGCAGGGAAGGCGGGAAAGGCGTCCTGTGGAGATCTATTTCGTTGACGGGCAATTCGTGCCGGCCGATCAGGCCGTCCTTCCGGTAAACGATCTGGCGGTGCTGCGGGGCTACGGCGTCTTCGACCTCCTGCGCACCCATGGCGGCACACCGCTTTTTCTCGAAGACCATCTCCGGCGGCTTGTGCACTCCGCCGAGGCGATCGGTCTGCGGCTGCCATGGACCGAGGCCGAATTGACGGCCGTGGTGATGGAAACCCTGGAGCAAAATCGCCACCTGCCCGAAGCCAACGTCCGCATCGTCATTACCGGCGGGCCGAGCCATGATTTTTCAACCCCCCAACACCATCCGCGACTCCTCGTACTCGTATCCGAAGTGCCGCGGCTTCCCGGTGAATGGTATACCGAGGGGGTCAAGGTCGTGACCGTCCGCCTTGAACGCTTCCAGCCCGGGGTGAAAAGCATCAACTACATGGAGGCGACTATCGCCATGCAAACGGCCCGGGTCCGGGGGGCCGTGGAGGCGGTCTATGTCGACCGCGAGGACCGGATCCTGGAAGGAACGACCAGCAACATCTTCGCCTTCGTCCACGACCGGCTGGTAACCCCGGGGGAAGGCATCCTTCCGGGCATCACCCGAAAAGCCGTCCTGGATGCGGCTGGCGCCCTTTTCCCGACGGAAATCCGCAACCTGACGCGCAGCGAACTTCTGGCGGCCGAAGAGGTCTTCATCTCCGGAACCAACAAGGGGCTCGTTCCGGTGGTCGACGTCGACGGGAAACGGATCGGCCCGGGCCGGCCGGGGCCGAAAACCTGTCGGCTCATCCGCGTCCTGGGGGAACCGGTCGCCCGCCACGCACCGGAGGCCGACCGCATGCGGGGAAACGGTCCGCCGGCGACCGGTGTCTGATCAGACGGTGTGGCTGCGGATGAACGCCTCGACGGCGCTCCGTTGTACGTCCATCAGGTTTTTAAACCGAAACCCGCGCCGACGGCGCTTTCCATAGAATTCGGTGGCGGTATCGTTGATTTCGGAGTCCGAGGTGACTTCCACGTCAAGAGGCGGGATTCGCCGGTGCTGGTCGAGAAAAAAGATTTCCACACGATCGTTGGAGGCCGTCTCGATACCGCCGCCCACATACCAGATGGAAATCCCCCCAAGGCTGATGTCGAAGACATGGGCCAGGGACGGATGCTGGGAATCCAGCGCCGCATAGGCCTTTCCGTCGGAACGGTAACGCCTGTACCGGCGCCGGTCGGGCTGAGAGGAAATGGATGGCATGACGCTTTTCCCGGGCTGTGTCCGAACGGAAGGAACGATTTCGGCCCGGAACCGGACCGGAAGCAATTTTCGACGATTGCCAAAGCCCCACCCGGCGTCGAAGATCGAAAAATTCCGAGAGCGCGGTACCCGGCGACACCGCGCCCTTTCCGCCCGGACGATCATTGAATCGGGCATGAAGACAATAAATTCCATGAGTATCGATTTGTCAATACCACGGCAGGGTGCGGCGCCGGCCGAAATCCGCCGCCCAGGGGACAAGGGGGCGATGCGAACCGCACAAACGCCGTGGAAACCTTATCCACAGGAATCCAACGATGACCGACGAAGAATTGACGGACGAACCCTCATTTGAAGAATTGCTGAACGCCTACTCGACCGGAATGAACGAGGACCTCCGGATCGGGGACAAGATCACCGCCCGCGTCATCGCCATCAGCGGCGATACCGTGTTCGTGGACACGGGTACCAAGAGCGACGGAATCGTCGACAGGGCGGAATTATTGGATGCGAACGGCACCTGCCCCTACGCGGTGGGCGACACCATCGAGGTGTTTGTCGTGGCCATGGACGAAGGGGAAATCCGGCTCTCCCGGGCCATTTCGGGCGTGGGCGGCCTAGAGCAGTTGCGGGAGGCCTACGCCAACCGCATCCCGGTCGAAGGGCATGTCGCCGAAACCTGCAAGGGTGGATTCCGGGTGACGGTCCTTCAACAATAGGCCTTTTGCCCCATCAGTCAGATCGATGTCCGTTATTCGGAGAATCCGGACGCGTTTGTGGGGAAATCCTTCACCTTCCAGATCACGGCGTTCGAGGAAAGGGGACGGAACATCGTTCTTTCCCGGAAAAAGATCCTCGAAGCGGAGCGGGCCAAGGCTCATGCGGCGTTTTTTTCCGAGCTGGCCGTGGGGGATGTGGTCGAGGGGGCGGTGACCCGCATCGCCCCCTTCGGCGTTTTCCTGGAACTGACCCCCGGAATCGAAGGCCTCATTCACGTGAGCGAACTCGGCTGGTCGCGCATCGACAACCCCGAACAGGCGACCGCCGTGGGCGAAGTGCTCCAGGCCGTGGTGGTCAAAATCGAAACGGACGCCAAGGGCCGCCGAAAAATCGGTCTCTCGGTCAAGCAGGCCGGAACCGATCCGTGGGAAACCGTGGCGGAACGTTTCTCTTCCGGCCAGCGGGTCCGGGGCCGGGTGACGCACCTTGCGCCCTTCGGCGCTTTTGTCGAGATTGCGCCGGGCATCGAGGGGATGGTCCACATCTCTGAAATGTCCTACACGCGCCGCATCGTCCACCCCGAAGACGTGGTCGGCGCCGGTGAGACGGTGTCGGTGATGGTGAAGGACATCGATCTCGGCAAACGTCGGATCTCCCTCAGTCTGAAGGACGCCGAAGGGGATCCGTGGCTCGACGTGGAGGAGCGATTTCCCGTGGGGCGGCCCGTGACCGGCACCCTTGAAAAGAAAGAGCGCTTCGGTTACTTCATCCGTCTGGCCCCCGGGGTGACGGGGCTTCTGCCCATGTCCCGAATCACCCGAAGCGAGGAATCCGGCTCGATCGAAAAAACCAAACTCGGAGACCCGGTCCCCGTGGTTGTCGATCGCATCGACCTTGCGGCCCGCAAGATTTCGCTCATCCCCGCGGGGGAAGCCGATAGCGAAAACTGGCAGGCATTCACACCGGAAACGGCCTCGCCGATGAGCGATCTGGCCGTGAAACTCATGGCGGCCCTGGGAAAGGGGTCGGACGGCAAACAATGAAAAAACTTCAAACAGACGCTCACGGGAGGGCGGCATGACGGAAGAACAAATTCTGGACCTGGTGATCATCGGTGGCGGCCCCGGCGGTTTGACGGCGGGCATTTATGCCATGCGGGCGGCGTTAAAGACGGTTCTTCTGGAAAAAGGGGTTCCGGGCGGGCAGATCAACATGTCCGACGTCGTGGAAAACTGGCCGGGAAACGAGCTGATCAGCGGCCCGGAGCTTTCCACGAACTTTTCCAAGCATGCCGAATCCCTGGGTCTTGAAATCGTCTCCCGGGAGGTGACGCGGATTGTGCCCGGCCGGGATCACCACGTGGTGCATCTGGACACGGGCGACACCCTCCACACCCATGCCATCATCCTCGGCGCCGGTGGAAGCCCCCGCAAGCTCGATATCCCCGGCGAGAACGAATATTTCGGCCGAGGGGTCTCCTATTGCGCGGTTTGCGACGGATTCTTCTTCCGCGGGAAAACGGTCGCGGTGATCGGCGGCGGCGACAGCGCCTGCGAGGAGTCGCTCTACCTTGCCAAAATCACCAAGAAGGTCTACCTCGTGCACCGCCGCGACGCCTTCCGCGCCAGCATGCTTCTCCAGGAGCGGGTCAAAGCCGATTGCAATATCGAAATCCTTTTCGATACGGTGCCCGTGGAGATTTGCGCCGGCGCGGACGGTGTCGACGCCGTTGATTTAAAAAATGTGAAAACCGGCGAGCGCCGTCACCTTGCGACCGACGGCGTCTTCATCTTCATCGGGTTTTTGCCCAACAACGGCCTGGTGCCGGCCGGCGTAAAGCTGAACGCCGACGGGTACGTGATCACCGACGGCAAATGCGAAACCGGCATCCCGGGGATTTTTGCCATCGGCGATCTCCGCGAGAAATACGCCCGGCAGATTTTGACCGCCGCCGCCGACGGCTGCACCGCGGCCCTGGCCGCGGCCCACTACGTGGAAACCCGACGGCCCGAGGAAGAGGTCTGCGAACTGCCCGAGGCCCTGCAGTAGACCCCGGCAAGGATTATCCGGTTGAAGGGCGGACCATCGACATTTAGGCTGGCAGGTAATCTTCGTCTCGTTTTCGACACCCGTCCGTTTGAAATCACCTGAAAAGATTCCGCTCCGTCCGTGTCGGCCCATATGGGTCCGTGATGGTCCGCCTCCGCCCATTTCCGGGTGGACCCGGCCAAACAAATGGAAGGAGCAGGAATGACGACCGGTCCATCGGCCGAGATACGTTGGCTGAAAAATCCGCGAGCGCATCAACCGGCCCCGCGAGGCATCGACACGTCGTCTTTTTCCATGGCGATGGCAATCGGCGTGCGCCGTTTTCACCAGGGCATCCCGGGCTATTCGCCCACCCCGCTGATCCGGGCGGATCGGACGGCGGCCGCGTTGCGCCTCGGCCGCATCGACGTGAAGGACGAATCCCACCGGTTCGGGTTAAACGCCTTCAAGATCCTGGGGGCAAGCCATGCCGTCTGCCGCGCCATGGCCGAAACCGCCGGGATTTCCGGCCGGCTCCCCGATTTTTCGGAATTTTCCGGGCAAGCCGTCCGCAAGCGGCTCTCCGAGGCCACCTGCATCACCGCCACCGACGGCAATCACGGCCGGGCCGTGGCCTGGGCGGCCCGGCAGATCGGCTGCCGATGCGTCGTCCACATGCCGGCGGGTTCTTCCCCGGCCCGGCTGGCGGCCATCCGCCGCGAAGGCGCCCAGGCCGATACCATCGACGGCAACTACGACGATGCCGTGGCACTTTCCGCCCGGGAGGCGTCCGAAAACCACTGGCACCTGGTCCAGGACACGGCCTGGGAAGGCTACCGCACGGTGCCGACCTGGATCATGCAGGGCTACCTCACCCTCTTTGACGAGGCGTTCGAGCAGCTGGGCGGCGTCCTTCCCACCCACGTGATCCTCCAATGCGGGGTCGGCTCCTTTGCCGCCGCCGGCCAGGCCTATCTCGTCGAACGCTTCGGCCCGGATCGGCCCCGGGTGATCGTCGTCGAACCCAACGCCGCCGATTGCTTTTTCCGTTCCATGGCGGCCGGCGACGGCCGCCCGCACACCGTCACCGGCCGTATGGATACCATCATGGCCGGTCTCGCCTGCGGCACGCCGAGCCTTCTCGCCTGGGCGATTCTGAAGGAATACGCCGACTGCTTCGTCGCCTGCGCGGACACGGTGACCCGCCGGGGAATGCGGTTGCTCGCCGCCGAAGGCGTGGTGTCCGGTGAATCCGGGGCCGTGGGCATGGGACTTCTCGCCGCGGCCGGGACCGGTCCCCAAAACGCCGAGCTTGCCGCGGCCTTGCGCCTCGACGCCCATTCCCGAGTGCTCTTGATCTCCACCGAAGGCGATACCGACCCGGATCATTACCGGGAAATCGTCGGCGAACCAGCCGATTCGATACGCCGGCGACGCATCGACGGATAAGGCCAGGATCAATCTGCGCTGAGTCCCAAGCGCCGACTTTCAGGGATGATCCCCGTGCACGAGCACGTTCAGGTGTCCGTGCACGTTCAGGGAACAAGACTTCTCCTCTTGCCCCCAGCACCCATGAGAGGCATCCGATTCCGTCGATTCGGAATCCGCGGCCGCGCTATCCCCGGTGCATGGCGGCCGTGAAGACCCCGGCGGCGATCAGGACACTTCCCCCGCAGCGTTGAAGCCAGCGGTGCACCGTGGTGTTTTTCATCACATCGCGCAGGTGACCGGCAAAGATCGCGTAAAGTGTCGTGTTCACGCTCGCAAGGAAAAGAAAGGTCGCGCCGAGTAGCAGAAACTGGGGGAATGCCGGGCTCGGCGGCCGGACGAACTGGGGCAGGAAGGCGATGAAAAAGAGGATGCTTTTCGGATTCAAGGCGGTCACGACATAGGCACGCCGGAAGAGGGTCGCGGGCTCCGTGGCCGCGGTGCCGTCCGGCAATTCTCGTGCCGGCTCGCTCTCCAGCCAATGCCGGATGCCGATATAGACGAGGTATGCCGCACCGATCCATTTCAGTACGGAAAAAAGCACCGCGGAAGCGGCCAGGAGGGCTCCCAGCCCCAAAAGCGAGAAGGTCAGGGCGGTGAAATCCCCCAGGGTCACCCCGACGACCAGAGGCATGACGGCCCGGCGGCCGTGAGCGATGGCCTGGCCGATCACCAGGAGAACGGTGGGTCCGGGGATCACCACCAGGATTGTCGCCGCCACCACAAATGCGCTCCAGGTTTGCCAGTGCAAGGAAACTCCTCTCGTTGAACATGGAATGGATTGATCATTGATCCGGGGGGCGGACATGCGATATGGCAACCATGTCATCCGGCTGAAATTTAACCGATAACCGGTTTATCCGGTCATGGAAAGAGAAAAATCGACATGAAACTTGGCATCATCGGAT
>JBJKPT010000527.1:0-3528 GCA_046706045.1 Desulfobacterales bacterium | reverse complement strand
CCAGGGTGTTCTCCAGGGTGTTGAGCAGGCCGTGCTTCTCGATGGAGTACCAGAGATCGACGGGGTTAGCCGGCGGCATGTTCGGCGGGAAAACGTCTTTTAACGCGGCCACGGTCCCGGGGCTGAGCTCGGGCATCACCAGGCCGTGCTCCACGCAGATATCGGAGACCACCACGCCGACGCTTCCCGCGGCGGTGACGATGGCCACGCGGTTGCCCCCGGGGATCGGCTGGGTGCTGAAGACCTTGGCGAAGTCCTTGATCTCGGTGAAGTCGTCGGCCTTGATGCAGCCGGTCTGACGGATCGCCGCCTCGACGATCCGCGAATCGCTCGCCATGCTGCCCGTGTGGCTCATCGCCGCGTGGGCCCCGGCCTCCGTGCGGCCGCCCTTCAAAAAGATCACCGGTTTTTTCGGCGTCACCTTCCGGGCGATTTTGACGAAATTGGCGCCGTCGGCGATGCTTTCCAGATACATGGAAATGACATCGGTCGCGGGGTCGTTTCCGAAATATTCAAGGAGGTCGTTTTCGTTGACGTCGCACTTGTTTCCGATGGAACAGATCTTGTTCACGTTCAGGGACCGGTTGACCACGATGTCCGATGCCATCCCGGCCGCCAACAGGCCCGACTGCCCGATCAGGACGACGTTGCCCCGGGGCACGCCCTTCATGGGGAAAAACGTCGTGGCGATGTCGGCCGAGACGATCCCCGTGCAGTTGGGGCCCATGACCCGGATGTGGTTTTCCTTGGCGATGGCGACGATCCGGTCCTGAAGCGCGCGCCCCTCGCCGCCGACCTCGGCAAAGCCCATGGCCTCGATGATGACCGCCCGGACCCCTTTCCTGGCGCAATCGTCCATGGCCTGAACGCAGAATTTGGCCGGGATGATGATCACCGCGAGATCCACCCTCCCGGAGATGTCGAGAAGCGAGGGGTACGCCTTGCGCCCGAGGATTTCATCGGCCGACGGGTTGACCGGGTAGACCTCCCCGGCAAAATCGCTGTCGAGGATGTTTTTCAGGATGATGTTGCCGTCTTTTTTGGGATTCGTGCTGGCGCCGATCACGGCAACCGATGCCGGCTTGAAAAAAAGCTCCATCATGGTGGCAGGATCCTTTTCCATGGATACGGGTTCAGCTCTCCAGAACGATGCGGGCATCCACCACCAGGGCGCCCTCATCGTAGGCGAACACCGGGTTCATGTCGATCTCCTCGATGCCCGGGGTCGCATCCGCAAACGCGGAAAGCTTCAAGAGCATCTCCCGAAGACGGGGGATGTCCGCCGGGGCCCGGCCGCGGTGGCCCTCCAGCAATTTCTTCCCCTGGATCTCATCGATCATGTCGGCGGCATCCTCTTTTCCCAGCGGCACGACCCGGAAGGCGACGTCCTTCAACACCTCCACCAGCACCCCGCCCAGGCCGAACATCACCACCGGACCGAAGCTCCGGTCCTTGATCATGCCCATGATGACTTCGGTGCCCGGCCGCGCCATGGCCTGGACCGAGACCCCCTGGATCGCGGCCCCGGGAAACGCGGCCCGGGCCGATGCGACGATTTCTTCGTAGGCATTCTCGACCGCGGCCTTGTCGGCGAGGTTCACTTTCACCCCGCCGGCATCGCTTTTGTGCGTGATGTCCGCGGAGGATATCTTCAACACCACCGGGTACCCGATCGCTTCGGCGAGCGCCACGGCATCGGCCCGGGTCGCCGCCAGCCGGGTGTCCGTGCAGGCAATGCCGGCGTGCTGCAATATCGTCTTCGCCTCGATCTCGGTGAGGACCGTCCGTTTCTCGGCTCTGGCTTGACTCAAAATATCCGTGGCGATCATGAATTCTCCTTCATCGCCGGTGTTCATCCCAGGATCGGCAATGCTGCGTGAGGTCAAGGCGGACGGTTGATTGGAACCGGAGGAATAGCCGTGGGCTATTTCGAGGATTCCAATCGATCGGCCAACGCGGAAATCGCGCAAAAGGGCCATTCTGGGATGAGCACCCGCTATTTTCCGGTCTCAAACCGGAACGTCTGGTCCGGATCCACGACGGCCAGCACCCGCACGACGCAACCGTCCCCTCCCGGCCAGCGCCAGGGAAACGCCATGAAAAAACACCGCCTGCCGGTCACCTCATCCAGGTCGCCGCCGATGTTTTCGATGCCGGGGATCCCGCCTTTGACCATGAGGATCTTGTGCGCCGGTTCCCAATCGGGAAAGTCCTCTTTCGGATCGCGGCCGGTCGCCTTCCTGTATTCCTCGATGAGGTGCGGCTGCGACGGGCCGAGGCCGTGATCGACCAGTTTGGTGGCGATGGGATGATCGTTGGCCTGGCAGCCGTAGCCCACGCATTTGACCTTTTTATCCACCAGCCACTGGGCGCCGGCACCGGAGATTCCGCAGCCATAGGCAAAGTACTCATCGCTGTCCGCCCATTTGTGGTGAAAGCCCGTGTTGATCATGACGATGTCGCCTTCCCGGATTTCCGGCCGGGCCGCTTCCAGGTCCTCGGCGGTGATCACCCCCCACTTCCCCTTGGGAATGGACACCGCGACCCCGGTGCCGCAAAGCCGCCACAGCGGATAATCGCCGATGCCGGGGGTGTTTTCCGTGACGTGGATGGGCGCGTCCATGTGGGTGCACCGGTGCATGATGCCCTCCCATTGAACCTGGTGGACCCCGTCCTTGGCGTGGAATTTGTTGACCGTCACGTTGACGCCCGGGCTGGATGGCCACTCCGGCATGTGCTGGTGAAACGAATGGCTTAAATCGTATATTTTCAGGCTCATTTCCCTTGTCCCCCATCCCGATGGGTTAATTGCCGGCGTCGATCCGGCATCGGCCGCCGGGATCGATCATGGCGACGAACCGGACCGGGCAGGCATCGCCGTACACGAACTTCCAGGGCGTCGCCACAAAGGTCGCGCGTTTTCCGGCCAGGTCGTCCACGTCGCCGCCGACCTGCTCGATGGTGGGAATCCCCGCCGCCAGAAGCGTCTTGTGGGCGGCATACCATTCCGGGTGCTCCTTCTTGGGATCCAGGCCGGTCGCCTTCCGATAGTCCTCGGCCAGACGTTTCATCTGGGGTCCGCCCCGGTGCGGGCCGAGCGAGGTGGCCAGCGGGTGATCGATCTGGGGCGTATCCACGCCGACCATCCGGCATTTCTTTTGGACCAGCCACTGGGCGGCGTCTTTCGTGAGGCCCGGCGACTCGCCGAAATATTGGATGGCGTCAGCGTACTTGCGATGCCATCCGGTGACGATCACCACGACATCTCCCGGCCGAACGGAAGGTTTGGCGGCGGCCAGGTCCCCGGCGGTGATCACTTCGTAGCCTTTTTTGGGAATGTCGAGCACCACGCCGTTTCCGAAGAACCGCTCGACGGCGATGCCGGCCAGATCCGATGCGCACTGGATCAGGTGCAGGGGCGCGTTCATGTGGGTGCCCGTGTGCATCACGGTCTTGATCCGGTGCGCCATGACGCCGTGCTGCGCGTGTTTCACCGCGCGCACCATCGCCACATCGTCCTGCCCGGGC
>JBJKPT010000526.1:0-7647 GCA_046706045.1 Desulfobacterales bacterium | reverse complement strand
GCGTCGTGGATGCCCGCAACGATGTTTTCCCGGGACGCCCCCCGGGCGATGAGGGAAATCACCTCCGATTCGGCAAACACCGTGCACAGGCTGCTGATGAGGGCCGGAGCCGTCGCGGCAAGGGACAACTCGCCGAAGGCGTCCAGATCCACCTCCACGTGACGGGCCATCACATCCAGAAACCGGCCGGTGCCGGCCGCGCATTTGTCGTTCCTCGCGAAATCGATCACCCGGCCGTCGGCGTCCATGGCGATGGCCTTGCTGTCCTGGCCGCCGATGTCGATGACGGCCCGCACGGTGGGATCGATAAAATGGGCGCCGGCCGCATGGCAGGTGATCTCGGTGATGGCCTTGTCCGCGAAGTCGACGCTGTTTCGGCCATAGCCCGTGGCCACGATGCGCGAGACGGCATCCCAGGTGAGATGGGCCGATGCCAGAGCGGTCTCGAACACGGCGGCCCCGGCGTTTCGGGCGTTGTAGCCGGTGAGCATCACCCGGGTGGTCAGCACCGTGTCCTCGGAAAGGATGGCGGCCTTGGCACTGATGGAACCGACATCGATACCGGCGGTGATCATAAAAAACGCTCCTAAATGGATGAGCTCTATGGCTTCCGGTGTTTCAAAAGTTCCATGAAGGCCTCGATGCGGGTCTGGATCGCCCCTTCGGAAAAGACCCGTTCGTCGACCATGTCGGCCTCGATCATCAGGGTGGGGATGCCGCAGGCCTCGCCGACGATGCGCTGGATGTCGTACTGGCCTAGGGAATAGGGTTTGCAGCTCCGGTTGGAATGCATCACCAGGCCGTCGGCATCGTATTTTTTCACCATGCCGATGACCATCCGGGCCATGGCGTCGACACCGATGTTGAGATAGATCCGACTGTAGCCCTCGGCCATGGAGCCGAGAAAATCGTTTTCATCCATGTATGTTAACGATCCGCACCAGGCCGTGGTGTAGGTGTCCGCCACCAGGCAGGCATCGTGGGCCGCAAAGGATTCGGAGAGCCACCTGGTGCGGTACCAGATCGGGAGGTTGTCCCAGAGCAGCCGGTAGCGCTCCGTGGGGACGGCGCCGATCCCCTGGGCGATGCGTTCGGTCATCTCCTCGTATAGCGCCGTGTAGTAGTCCACCACGGTTTGGGTACCCCGGAGGGTGACGATCAGCGCCAGGTGGAAAAAGGCATCGAAGGCGCTCAAGGGCGCCGGCCGGTGGGCGGCGGTATCCAGAACGGCCTGCCAGCGCCTCTGGGCCGCCATGGAGAGCCGGCCGACATCGGCAAGCCGGTCCCGATCAAGCCGTTTCCCGCAGTGCGTTTCAAGAAACGCAACATACTCGTCGATCTGGCGCCGAACGTAGCGCCGGGCGTCGTCGGAAAACCCGGTGTGGCAAAAGGGGGTGTCGAGGATAAACAGCGGCACGTTGAAATGGCGGGCCTGGACCTCGTACCACTTCAGGACGGTGGAACAGATGTTGTTGCCGCAGACGAGCATGTCCGGCCTGGGCAGGCCGCCGATGGGGCCGCCATGGATGGGCGCGCAGGCGATGTCGGCCCGGGCATAGGAACACAGGTCGCTCGAATAGCCCATGGCCTCGGCCTGTTCGCAAAGCGTCCCCCCCATCTTGGCGGCCCCGATCATGGCACCGTGGTTTTCCGGATAGACCGGGATCACATCCATCGCAATCAATGGTTCCACGGGTCCGCCGCTGGTGATCCAGGCCACTTTCCGGCCGTTTTCGGCCGCCGTCTTCGCCTCGATGTAGTACGCCGTCATGATCTCCTTCATCTTCTTTACGCATTTGATCTTGCGGCGTTCCTTTTCCGGATCGGAAGCGGGTGGTTGCGGATGGGTCATGGGGTCTCCTTGAATCGGTGAAAAAATGGCGGATGATCCGCCCGGGCCGCAAGAGAAGCGTTTGTCACGGTTACCGGGTTCTTCACGGCCTGATGCAACGGGTGATCCGTCGATCCGTCAGAGCCTCTCGATAAAGGCCTCGATCCGGGTGCGCAACCGCCCGTCGGCCGTGCCGCGATCTTCGAGTTCCAGCAAAAGGCTCGGAACACCGGAGGCATCGAGCATCTGCTTGATATAAGGGTAATCGAAACCGTGAGGGTCGCAAAACTTCAGAACGACATAGATCACCCCCCTGGCATCGGTCGCCCGGACCGTCTCCAGCAGGGCCTCGGCCCGGGAGCGGTTTCCGCGGTGCTTGGCCGGGCAGATCGGCCGGGCAAGGTAGCGTTCGGCGATATTTGCCAGGATGTCCCCGTCGATTGCGATCCGGCCCTCGTAGCCGCGGGCCCCGGTGCACAAATCGTCGTAGACCACCCGTCCGCCGGCGGCTTCGATGGCCCCGTAAAGATCGGGCATGGTGCACACCCCGCCGCTCAGGACCAGGGGGATTGCGGCTGCGGCCGGTCCTCCTGCGGGGACGGCATTGCAATCGGCGATGAGGGCATCGAGGGCATCGCGGAAATCATTCCGGGCCATCACCATGCCGGCCCGCAACACCGCGGCAAGATCGCTTCCGGTCATCACCCCGGGCCGGTCCCGGCGAATCCGGTAAAGGACCTCGACCGAGGCGCGGATATCGTTAAACAGCCGGGCGGCTTCCCGCAACCCGGCATCGCTCACCGACACCCCAAGACCGCCGGAGAGCTCCCGGCAAAAGGCCCGGAAGACATCGACGGCATAGTCCTTTGCGCTTTCGGTGGTGAACTTCACCGGCAAGAGGATGTCGGCATGAAAGGCAAGCCCGGCGTTCATCCGCCAGATATCCGACAGCCGCTGGATGGAATCGCAGGTGTGCGGGAAAACGGCCCCGTCGAGAAACTCGAGGCGCCCGCTCAAAACGTCGTCCAAAGCGCCCCGCACCAGATGGCAACTGTAGGTCTGCAGATGGGCGCCCGCCCGTTCGATGGGGGCACCGGACCCGAGCATGCGAACACCGAGAACCCCTGCGGCGTGCAACACCTCCTCGGGGGTGTAGCTGCAAAACGTGGCGACCACCGGTTTTCCGGTCTCGGCCTTCCAGGCCCGCGCATACGCCTCCGGGGCCGCGGCCACGCGTTTCAAGGTATCGATGACGGTCATTTTTTGTCCTCTCTCGGTCTTTGGATCGCAAACCATCCGCCGTGGCGGTTAAAAAACGTCGGGTTTCGGAGCCTCCGTGCATGGATGTCTCAGGACCGCAGTCCGGAATACCCCATGGCCCGTGAGCATTCCAGGGCGATGCGGGTCAATTCCCCCAGGCATCGGCCGCGACGCTCGTCGTTACGGTAGCGGATTTCCGGAATGGCGAGGCTGATGGCTCCCAGAAGGACCCCCCGGTGGTTTAAGATCGGGGCACTGATGGACCCGAGCCCCGGATCTCGCTCCCCGCAACTGGCCGCATACCCGTTTTTGCGGATCAGCTCCAGTTCGGCTTCCAGCTCCAAACGACGGGTGATGGTGGCTCCCGTCACCGGAATCAGGGCCGTGGAATCCAGATAGTCGCGGATGAATTCGGCCGTGGAAAATGCGAGCAGGCACTTGGACGATGCCCCGGCGTAAAGGGGGGAACGGCTGCCGATGGGCATGCTGGCCTTCAAGACCTGGACCGATTCCACGGTATCGATGCAGACCCGCTCGTTTCCGTCGATGACGTTGATGTGCACCGTTTCCTGGGTACGGGAGACCAGCTGGCGCATGAACGGCAAGGCGGCCCGGGTAATGGGATAGGTGCTCTGGAGGGTGTGGAGAAAGGCGTAGTAGACCGTGCCCAGCCGGTATTGCCGCGACACCGGATCCTGGTCCACGAACCCGTAGGATTTCAGGGTCTGGAGGATGCGCTGCACCGTGGCAGGGCTCAAGCCCAGGTGGGTGGCCAGTTCCCGCACCCCCCATTCGGGATGCTCGGCTTTGAATGCCGTAAGAATGGTCAGCGCTTTTTCGACCGAATTGAGCGGCTTCCCCATTTGTTTCACCATACAATACGTTGTTTGAAAAACAAGACAACCTATGGCAAATCCTTCCACCGAAGTCAACCCTTTTTCATGAAGTTTTAAAATTTTTTCAAATATTTTTAGATAGTTATATAAATGTTTGAAACCCCCGCCATCTTCTTTTCGATGGCGTGAAGGCTTGACATCCGACCCTAATACTGATAGTAGAACGACGTTTCACATAATAAGACACTCTTGCCGGAGGAAGCAATGGATTTCGGATTGTCCAAGGAACAGGAAATGCTTCGCGATGCCGTTCGCGAATTCGCCAAGAAAAAGATCGCCCCTTTTGCGGATCAATGGGATGCGGACCACTACCTGCCCTACAAGGAAGTCATGCGGCCCATGGGCGATCTTGGCTTTTTCGGAACGGTGATCCCGGAAGCCTACGGCGGCGAAGACATGGGCTGGCTGGCGGCGATGATCGTGACCGAAGAAATCGCCCGGGCCTCGAGCTCCCTGCGGGTGCAGGTGAACATGCAGGTTCTCGGCTGCGCCTTCACGATTTACCGGTACGGCAGCGAGGAGCTGCGGAAAAAGTACATCCCGAAGCTCGTGAGCGCCGAATACCTGGGCGGCTTCGGCATCACCGAGCCCGACGCCGGCTCCGATGTCATGGCCATGACCTCCACGGCCGCAGACGGCGGGGACCACTGGCTGCTCAACGGATCCAAAACCTGGATTTCCAACGCGAATGTCGCCGACGTGCTCATCTACTACGCTTACACCGACCGGGACAAAGGCTCCCAGGGCCTTTCGGCATTCGTCCTGGAACCGAAAACCGCAAAAGGGGTCAAGACCTCTGCCCTGGAAAAGATGGGCTCCCATTCTTCGCCCACCGGCGAGCTGTTCCTCGACAACGTCCGGATTCCCAAGGAAAACATTCTCGGAAAGCCCGGGGATGGGGCACGCATCCTCTTCAGCTCCCTCAACCAGACCCGGCTATCGGCCGCCTCCGGAGGGGTGGGGCTTGCCCAGGCCTGCCTGGACGCCTGCATCAAGTATTGCAACGAGCGCCAGCAATTTGGTAAACCCATCGGGGAATTCCAGATGAATCAGGACATGATCGCCCAGATGTCCGCCGAGATCGATGCCGTGAGGCTAACGGTTTACAAGGCGGCTTGGGCAAAAGACCAGGGCCGTCTCGACAACGGCCTTGATGTCGCCCAGGCGAAGTACCTCGCCGGGGAGCTGGCCACCAAGTGCGCCAACTACGCCATGCGCATCTTCGGGGCCTACGGCTATTCCACGGAGTATCCGGTGGCCCGGTTCTATCGGGACGCCCCCACCTATGCGATGGTGGAAGGCTCGGCAAACATCTGCAAATGGATCATCGCCATGGATCAACTCGGTATTCGCAAGGCGAACCGTTAGGGCCCCCGAAGCCTTCCGGTACGGCGTTTGCCATTATCGGTCGCGTTTCACGGCGGCCAAAAACGAAACATCTTTGAGGACTTGATATTTTTCTTTTTTCCGGAGGACTTTGAAGCCGCCGGACCCGGAGCCGTCGCCACATGGAAAACGACATCCTTCAAAAGACCCGGGAGACCGCCGCCCTCTATTTCGACGGCGTTTCCGGTGAGCGCCCCTACGAACTGTGGCAGGCCTTCGACAAGGAACTTGCCCGGGATCTCTCCCTCTTCATCACCGGCCGGATGTATGCCAGGGAAAAGCTTCCCCATCCGGTCCGGCAACTGGTGGCCATTTCCGCCCTCACCGCCCTTTCCCGGACCGAGGAGCTGGCACTGCACGTGCATGCGGCGTTGAACGTGGGCTGTTCCCCGGAATCGATCGCCGAAACCATGTTCCAGACCGCCGTCTACGCGGGTGTTCCCGCCACCAACGCGGCCCTGAAGGTACTCCGAGGCGTCCTTCGGGAACGGGGCCAGTGGCCACCGGCAAACACGACGGCCGATACCCGAACCCCCAACCCGAATGAACGCAAGGGGTAAACACCATGCGATCCTATTTTCAGCGGATGACGCCCTTTGGCACGGCACTCACCCCTGGGCAGGCCAGAAGCGCCGAAGCCAACATCGAGGCGATCAAGGCCGTGGAAAAAGAGGTGGCCGATGCGGTGACGGCGGTCAAAAACGCCGGGTTTTCCACGGAAAAATTCAATGATCGGGGGCAGCTCACGGTTTGGCAGCGCCTCGACTACCTTTTGGACGCGGGCTCGTGGCGGCCCCTCGACACCCTCTACAACCCCTACGACAACGAGGAGGGCACCAACAACGTCATCACCGGCCTCGGCCGGATCTCCGGCAAATGGGCCGTTGTCATCGGTTTTGACAACAAGGTCATGGCCGGGGCGTGGCTTCCGGGACAGGCGGAAAACGTCCTGCGGATGACGGACCTGGCCAAACGGCTCAATATCCCCCTGATCTGGCTGGTGAACTGCAGCGGCGTGAAGCTTCCCGAGCAGGAGAAATTCTATGCCGGTCGCCGGGGATCGGGAACCACCTTTTTTCGCCACGCCGAACTCGCCCAACTCGGCATCCCGGTCATGGCCGGCATCTACGGCACGAACCCTGCCGGCGGGGGCTACCAGGCCATCAGCCCGGCGGTACTCTTCGCCCACAAGGACTGCAATATCGCCGTGGGCGGAGGGGGCATCTTGAGCGGCATGGCGCCCAGGGGTCATTTCGATCTGGAAGGAGCCGAAGCCTTGATCGCCGCGGCCAAGCAGTTCAAGGCCAAGCCGCCGGGAAGTGCCGACATTCATTTCCAGGAAACCGGTTTTTTCCGCTACGTTTACGAAGAGGAGACCGGGGTCCTGGATGGCCTGAAATCGTACATGAAGATCATGCCGGCCTACGATCCGCAATTTTTCCAGGTCGACGCACCCAAGGCGCCCCGGTTTTCCGCCGAGGATCTCTACCGGCTGGTGCCGTTCAATCAGAAGCGGACCTACATCTTCGACGACGTTCTCGCCCGTCTCGTCGACGGAAGTGAACACCTGGAATTCCGGCCCGGTTACGGCCCGGAAATCTATACCGGACTTTCGAAAATCGACGGGCTCTTGGTCGGGTGCATCGGTAACCGTCAGGGATTTCTCGGTGAGCATTACCCGGAATATGCGGATTATCCCGGCATCGGCGGAAAGCTCTACCGCCAGGGCCTGATCAAGATGAACGAATTCGTCACCCTCTGCGGCCGGGACCGGGTTCCGGTCATCTGGTTTCAGGATACCTCCGGCATTGACGTGGGCGATGTGGCCGAAAAGGCAGAGCTCCTCGGGCTGGGCCAGAGCCTGATCTATTCCATTGAACAAACGGACGTGCCGATGATGCTGGTGGTGCTACGGAAAGGCTCGGCCGCGGCCCATTACGTGATGGGCGGCCCCACGGCAAACCGTCACAATGCCTTTACCCTGGGCACGGCAACCACCGAAATCTACGTCATGCACGGCGAAACCGCGGCGGCGGCCACCTATTCCCGGCGGCTGGTCAAGGAAAAGGCTGCCGGCCGACCCCTGGAGCCGGTTATCGACGCCATGAACACCATGGCCCAGGATTATTTCGACAAGTCCCGGCCACTTTACTGCGCCCGCCATGGTCTCGTGGACGAGGTGGTGGATATGAACCGGTTGCGGGATTATCTCAAAGCCTTCACCGGGGCCGCCTACCAGAACCCCAAATCGATCTGTCCCCATCACCAGATGCT
>JBJKPT010000525.1:0-5113 GCA_046706045.1 Desulfobacterales bacterium | reverse complement strand
AATGGAAGGTGCCGGACCGGCCGCCGGGGTTTTCCAACAGCCCCTGCGCCACGGCCAAAACGGCATCGGCCAGGTCCCCGGCATGGGTCGGAGAGCCGAATTGGTCGGAAACGACGGTCAGTTCCGGCCGGGTGCGGGCCAGACGCAGCATGGTCTTGACGAAATTGGCGCCGTGTTCCCCGTACAGCCAGGAGGTCCGGAGAATCGCGTAAACGCCGCCGGCGGCTTCCACGGCCCGTTCGCCGGCAAGCTTGCTCACCCCGTAGACGTTCAGGGGCGCCGCCGGATCGTTCTCGACATAGGGGGCGCCTTTTTTCCCGTCGAAAACAAAATCCGTACTCAGGTGGATCAATGGGATTGCAAGTGTTTTGCAGGTCCCGGCAAGCGCTGCCACCGCGTCCCGGTTGACGGCAAAGGCTTGATCCGCTTCGGATTCGGCCCGGTCCACCGCGGTGTAGGCCGCCGCATTGACCACGACATCGGCGCCGGCTTCCTTGAGGGCTGCGGCCACGTCGGCATGCCGGGTGATGTCCAGTTCGGACCGGTCGGGGGCGATGAGCCGGACCCCGACCTTTTGGCGGCGGGCCATCTGCCATCCGAGCTGGCCGTTGATGCCAAATAAAAACATTTTCATCGGCTTCGGCCTCATGGTGCGGGAAGAGGGGGAGCCGAAGGCAGCCGGGACCGGGCGGTCTCTTTTAATCGCGGGAGTCTCCGATCCTTGGCCGAGACGATGGGCGCGGCGATGGGCCAATCGATGCCGATATCCGGATCCGACCACCGGATGCCGCCCTCATCCTCGGGCATGTAGACGCCCGAGCATTTGTAGGAAAAATGGGCCGTGTCGCTTAACACGCAAAAGCCGTGGGCAAACCCTTCGGGAATGAACATCTGCCAATGGTTTTCGCCGGAAAGTCGGATGCCGGTCCATCGGCCGAAGAAAGGCGACTCCGGCCGCAGATCCACGGCCACATCCAAGACCTCCCCCCGGATCACCTGAACGAGCTTGGCCTGGGGGTGCCGGATCTGATAATGCAGGCCGCGCAACGTGCCCTTGACCGAAAAGGAAAGGTTGTCCTGGGCAAACGATCCGTGAATGCCGTGGTCTGCGTAGCGGGGCCCGTGCCAGGTTTCCATAAAATAGCCGCGTTCGTCCGCAAACACCCGCGGCTCGATAACCACCACTCCGGGCAGTTCGGTTTCCATTACCTTCATCGGGTGAGCCTTTCGATCCGCAGCATGTCCATCAGGTACCGGCCGTAGCTGTTTTTAAGCATGGGGGTGGCAAGGGCTTCGACCCGGGCCGCATCGATGTAGCCGAGCCGAAAGGCGATCTCCTCGATGCAGGCCACCTTGAGCCCCTGTCGATTCTGGATGGCTTCGATGAAGCTCGCCGCTTCCATCAGGCTTTCGTGGGTGCCCGTGTCCAGCCACGCGATGCCGCGACCGAGCAGCTCCACGTGCAGCCGGCCCTCGGCAAGGTAAGCCTTGTTGATGTCGGTGATCTCCAACTCGCCCCGGGCCGACGGCTTCAGGCCCCCGGCGATGTCGATGACCTGGTTGTCGTAAAAATAAAGACCGGTGACCGCGTAGTTGGATTTCGGTCGTTGCGGTTTTTCCTCGATGTCGACGGCGGTGCCGCTCGGGTCAAAGGTGACGACCCCGTAGCGCTCGGGGTCCCGGACCCAGTAGCCGAAAACCGTGGCGTCCGTTGCGCGTCGGGCCGCTCGGGAGAGTTTGGCCGTCAGGCCCTGGCCGTAGAAGATGTTGTCGCCCAGCACCAGGCAAACGCTGCGCTTTCCGATGAAGGATTTCCCGATGATAAAGGCCTGCGCGAGCCCATCGGGCCGGGGCTGGACCGCATAGGAAAAGGAGACCCCCCACTGGGAACCGTCACCGAGGAGCTTTTCGAAGAGCGGCAGGTCATGCGGCGTACTGATCACGAGAATGTCCCGGATGCCCGCCTGCATCAGCACGGACAGGGGATGGTAGATCATCGGCTTGTCGTAAACCGGCAGCAGTTGTTTGCTGACCACCTGGGTGATGGGAAAAAGCCGGGTGCCGGATCCGCCGGCGAGGATGATGCCTGCTGGAAGAGTCATTCGTCACTTGCCCTTCAATGTCGTTCAATGAAGCCTTGATTGTTTCCGAGATGTCTCTTTCAGAATCGAAATCGGGATCGAACACGCGGGTGGGGCACTTATTTTCGATTTCGATAGCGAAACAATTTCCAAGAATCCATCTCCTTAAGGTCAACGGCATTGACCATCCATTGGTCATCCGTCGGAAGTCAGCCGTCTGCAGTCGACCGTCATGGGTTATCGGAGGCGGTTTGCAATCAACTGCCGACTTTCCCAACGGGTCATCCCGGGGCGCTCAACCGTCTGAGGATGGTGCTGGCCGGACCGCGGTCCAGGTCATCGAGGGCGTAGCCAAGGGCGGCTTCGAGCATGGCCGATTTGTTCTCGATCGAATGGCCGGCGAGTTTGAGCTCGTGGAATTTCCGGTCGAACCGGTTCAGGACGTCCACCGGCAGGTAAAAACCGGCCTTTTTTTTGGGCACGGCAGACGGCTTTCGGTTTCCGGTGGCCGCGGCCACCGGGTCCAGGGGAGGGTCGTGGAAAAAATCATTCGCTTCCTTTTTGTCCGTCGCTGTCATGGAGCAGCCTCCGAATCATCCGCTCATAGCCTTTTGCTCCGGGCGAGTTGGCGGCAAACTCGAAAATGGTTTTGCCGTGGGCCGGGGCTTCGGCCAGTCGCACGTTGTAGGGAATGGGGTCGCAGATCTGGCGGCGAAAAAGCTTTGCCAGGTATTTCAGGATTTCCATGCTTTGGCGGGTGCGTTTATCGAATTGCGTGGGCAGGACATACCGCAGTTGCAGTTCGGGGTTGAGTTTCTGGGCGGAGAGCAGGTAGCCGAAAAACGTCTTCAACCCTTCGAGCGGCAGGGCCTGCAGCGCAACCGGGCAGATGACCTCGGTTGCCGCCATCAGGATGTTCACGCTCAGAACGTCCCAGCCCGGCGCGCAATCGAAGATCAGGTAATCCAGTGCCCCATCGCGCGGAACGAGGGCGTTTCCCAGGATGGATTGCCGGTGCTCCCGGGGCTGCTCGCCGAGCCAGTGCTTCAGTTCCACCAGCTTGATGCCGCCGGCGAGCAGCCAGAGATTCGGGCGGGCCTGAAAAATCGTCTCCCTTTTGGAGATGGGTTCGTTTTTCTCGTTTTTGCCGGTGATGAATTCGTATAGCCCGAAGGGTGGTTTGATCCCCAGAAACAGGGCGGACTGCCCCTGGCTGTCGCAGTCGACCAAAAGAACCCGCCGACCGGAGGCGGCCAGTCCGTGGGCGATGCTGACGGCGGTCGTGGTTTTTCCCACCCCGCCCTTGGCCATCGCCACCGCAATTTTACGCATGCCCGCCCTCCGTCACAAAAGACCAGAATTCGTCCTTTCTTCTAACCGATTTTCATGCGAATGGCAACGGATGATGCTTTTTGTTTTTTTGGACCATGAAGGCGCGAAAGGGGAAAAGGATTACGGATTAAGGCGTAAGGATGAGGGGTAATGCCGATCGCTTAAGCCTTAATTGTTTCTGAGATGCCTCTCTCGGGACCGAAATCGCTATCGAAATCGGGATCGAACATGCTGGTATTGCACTTATTTTCGCTTTCGTTAAGGGCCTACCCCTCATCGGCCTCCCGGGCCACGAAACGAATCACGCGGTCGCCCGCCTCACGAAGGGAATCCATGAGGCTGCCGGCATCGGATAAACCCGAAGCCTGGGCTTTTTTTTCCAGGGTTGCGGCGAGTTCGGCGATTTCATCGGCGCCGACGCTCATCGCCGCCCCTTTCAGGGTGTGGGCTTTTTTAAACACCGTTTCGGTTTTGGTCCCGGCGATTGCCGAATCCAATTCATCGAGCACCGTGGGCACGCGCCTGGCATACTGATTCAGGATATCCATGAGAATGGCACGGTCTCCCATGCTTCGCACCAGGGCCGCTTTCATGTCGATGGGTGGCTCCGGCATGCCGCCCTCGCCATCACCGGCCACGGGTTCGGGCGACACAGCGGCCGGCGCGGTCTGCTTCATCCATTTTTCGATCGTGTCGATCAGCCTCCGGGGGGCGATCGGCTTTGTCGTGTAGTCGGTCATCCCGGCTTTCAGGCACCGGTACCGGTCGCCATGCATCGCATGGGCGGTCATGGCGATGATCGGGATCTCGTGGTCGCGAACCCTCGAAGACGGGTCCCGGATGATCCGGGTCGTGGTGATGCCGTCGAGTTCCGGCATCTGCACGTCCATGAGCACCAGGTCGAAGTCCTCGTTTTCCAGGGCCTTCAAGGCCTCTCGACCGTTTGAAACGGAGACGGCCCGGTAACCGAGCCTGTCCAGGATGTGGCGGGCCACCTGCAGATTCGTCAGATTGTCTTCGGCCACCAGCACCCGGCGATTGCCCCGGCCCGGATCGACGGGAGGCTCCGCCATCGGATCCGGGAGCGCTACCGGCGCCGGCTGTTTTTTGAGCGGCAGGTGGATCCGGAACGTGCTGCCATGGCCTTCCCGGCTTTCCACGTCGATGCGCCCGCCCATCAATTCCGCCAGGTGTCGGGAGATGGCCAGCCCCAGTCCGCATCCGCCGTACTTGCGGCCGATGGCGGCATCCCCTTGGGCAAAGGACTCGAAGAGCCGGGGGATCCGGTCGGCGGGGATGCCGATCCCGGTGTCGGCGACCGAAATGCAAAGGTTCATTCGGTCATCCTCTTCGGATTCGAGGGCCGCGCGCAAGCAGACCTCTCCGGTTTCCGTGAATTTGACCGCTTTGTGGCCGAGATTGACCAGCACCTGGCGGATGCGTCGAGGGTCCCCCTGCAGCTGCGTCGGCACATTCGGGTCGATGGTGCAACGGAGCGCAAGGGGTTTTCGCCGGGCTTCGATGGTCAACAGATCAAGAACGTCCTCCAGCGTCTTTCGGAAATCGAAGTCGATCGTCTCGATGCGCATGTTGCCGGCCTCGATCCTGGAAAAATCCAGAATGTCGTTGATGAGGCCAAGCTGGGCGTTGGCGTTTTCGGCGATGATTTCGCAGTACTTTTGCTGCTGGCGGTCCAGCGG
>JBJKPT010000524.1:0-13103 GCA_046706045.1 Desulfobacterales bacterium | reverse complement strand
GACGAGGAGGGCCCGACGTTGTTTTGCTGCAGCTTTTTAAGGTAGTCGAAGCCGGCGTCCCGGCTGCCGAAGACGTGAAAGGAGAGGAGCATCACGCCGGTGCCGTCGCCGGCCTGTCCCGGGGTGGAAAATTGCAGGCGCTGCTTGAAACGGTCGGAGAGCAGGTCGTCGAAGGTCGCCGGCGCCTCCGGCAGGATCTTCCGGTTGTAGATCATGCAGAGGTAGTTGTTGACCATGGCGACCCAGAGGCCGTGCTCGCTCTTCAGGCCGGCCGGGATATGCCTTGCCGCGGCCGGGGAATAGGCTTCGAGCACGCCTTCGGCGGCGGCCTTCTGCATGAAGGGCGGGAGGGTGGAAAGGACGTCGGCCTGGGGATTGTGGCGTTCGGCGAGGACACGGTTCACCACCACCCCGGAGCCGCCTTCGATGTACTGGACCCGGATACCCGTCTCCCGGGTTAACTGGCTGAAGACCGTTTCGTACCAGTTGGGTTCGCCGTCTTTGAGTCCGTCGGCGCTGTAGATCGTGACAACGCCTGCGGCCCATGCGGATGAAGCAAACAGGATCACGAGAAACAGCGTGATCAGACGGAAACATGACTTCATGGTCTTTCCTCCTCGAATGATCGTGAGCGTTGATTTTCCCACTTCTTCAAAGCAGGCTTATCATGAGGTATTCATGTTAAGGGAAGGTTACGGGGGGATGAATTTTTTGTTCGTGCCGCGCGCGGTTCACCGGTGAGAAAGGATTTTTCCCCGGCGGGACGATCCTTCGGGCGAGGGGTCCGAAAGATAGGGTATCGGCCGAAGGGGGCTATCGACGCCTCAAACCGGCGGGGGGGGCATTCCGTGTCAGGGGAGGAAAGGAAAATTCGTGCGATCAAACGTGGGGCAGACCGATCGGGGATAACTCGTGTTCATCCCTGGATCGGCAATGTTGCGTGAGGTCAAGGCGGCCGGATGATTGGAACCGGAGGAATGGCTTGGGCTATTTCGAGGATTCCAATCGAGGCGGCCAACGCAGAAATCGCGGAAAAGGGCCATTCTGGGATGGGCACTAATTCGTGGCGATCCCGGGATGGAGGCCCACCAAACGAAAAAGATGAGCGGGTGTCGCTCGTCAAAGAAAAAAGCGCCGCCGCATCGGCGTCCCGGGATCCGGAGACGGAGCCCGCCGCCTCCGGATCGTCACCCGATCCGCTTCTTCGTGAAAAACGGTGCCGGCGGCGTTTCATGTTTTCGACCGCACCGCAAATTGGGTCTTTGAGCCGCTACCGCTTCCGGCGCCTTCTGTTGGAGTTCGTTCGGGGTGCCTTGGAGCTCTTGGGCGCCTTGACGGCCTTGGGCATCTCGGTAATCTTTTTCACTTCCGGCGTTGCTTCCTGTTCCGGTGCGGGCTTTACTTCTCGTTTCACTTCTTTTTTGATTACCTTCTTCACTTCCACGGGTTTGATCCTTCTGCCTTTGCGCCAGGCAAAGACGATGGGGCTCGCCACAAACACCGAAGAATATGTTCCCACCAGAACGCCCAGGATCATGGCCAGGGCGAAGTCCCGCAGGACCACGCCGCCGAAGAGATAGAGCGCCAGCACGACGAGGAACACGGTCGCGCTGGTGATGATGGTTCGGGAGAGCACTTCGTTGACGCTGAGGTTGATGATCTCACCGAGTTGGCCCTTCCGCTTGTTCAGATTTTCGCGGATCCGATCGAAAACCACCACGGTGTCGGTAAGGGAATAGCCCGCGAGGGTGAGAAGCGCGGTGACCACGAGCAGGGTGATTTCGATGTGGAACAACCAGAAAATACCCAGGACGACCAGGACATCGTGGAAGGTCGCGATGGTGGCGCCGATTCCGAAAATGAATTCGAAGCGCCAGGCAATATAGACGATGATGCCGAGCAGGGAAATGAGGATCGCGACGATGGCCTTGTTGCGCAAATCGTGGCTGACGGAAGCCCCGATCTCCTGCTTGCCGATGATCGTGAAATGATTGGCGGGGATGGCGCCGTTCAGCATGGCGGCCAGGTGCTCGGACATCTGCCCCACCGTGGCCTCGGACTTCTTGAGTTTGACCATCAGCTTCGTGCCGCCTTCGATCGGTTGAATCTCGGCGTGGCTCCAGCCCCCCTTATTGAGGACGCCGCGGACCGCGCCGACGGTGTATGGCTTGGCCGCCTTCATTTCAACCATCGCGCCGCCGCTGAACTCCACCCCCAGGTTGCCGTGGCCCCGGGAGAGTTGCACGAAGGCCACGATCCCGATCGTGCACAGGATTCCGGAGATGATGAAAGCGTAGTGGCGCCATCCGATGAAGTCGATTTTCGGCTGTTTGAAGAATTCGAAGAAGTCGAGTTTTTTCAGCCACCGCTTGGGGAGCACCCAATCGTAAACCGCACGGGTGCCGAAGAGCGCCGTGAAGAGGTTGAGGATTACGCCCAGGCTCAAGGTGACGGCAAAGCCCTTGATGGGGCCGGTACCAAAGAGGAAAAGCGCACAGGCGGTGATCAGGGTGGTCACGTGGGAGTCGATGATGGTCCAGAACGCCTTTTCGTAGCCGCCATCGATGCCGACCCGCAAGGACTTGCCGGCATGGAATTCCTCCCGCATGCGCTCGAAGATGAGCACGTTGGAGTCCACCGCCATACCAATCGAGAGGATGATGCCGGCAATACCCGGCAGGGTGAGGGTGGCGCCGAGAAACGACAGGGCGCCCAACAGCAGGATGACGTTTAACATCATGGCCCAGTCGGCCACCAGCCCGGAGAAGCGGTAGTAAAAAACCATGAAGGCGATGACCAGAAGGGTCGCCAACAGACCGGAAGCCAGGCCCTTGTGGATGGAGTCGGCCCCCAGGCTGGGGCCGACCGTGATGTTCTGGACGATCGTGACGGTGGCCGGCAAGGCCCCGGCCCGGAGCACGATGGCCAGATCGTGCGCCTCGTCCGGGGTGAAAGAGCCGGTGATCTGCGCCCTTCCGCCGCTGATGCGCTCCTGGATCACCGGGGCCGAGCGCACCACCCCATCCAGGATGATGGCCAGGCGCCGTTTGACGTATTCGCCGGTGATGTTGGCGAATTGTTCGGCCCCCCGTCGATTAAAGTCCACGGACACGTACGGTTCGCTGTAGTTGCCGATGCTTACCGTGGCATTTCGCACCGCGGCGCCGGTCAGCAGCACTTTTTTCTGTATCAACAGGGGGGTGCTTTCAAGCCGGCCGGTGTCCTGGTTGACATTTTTTTCGATATAAATTTCATCCCCCGGGGGAATCGAGCCCGCCAGGACCCGATTGAGTTCATCACGGGTGTAGCCGGGCTTCAACGCGCCGCTGCTGGTGGCCTGGTCGATCAATTGGGGCAGGTTGACCTGGGCCTGGTCATCCACCAGCTTGAATTCCAATTGCGCCGTCTCGCCGATGAGGGCCAGGGCCCGCTGAGGGTCCTGGATGCCGGGAAGCTGAACGACGATTTGATCCGAACCCTGGCGTACCAAGACCGGTTCCGTCACCCCGAACTGGTCGATGCGGTTGCGCAAAACTTCCAGGCTCTGGTCCAGGGTGCGTTCCTGAAGTTTGCTGATGTCATCGGCCTTCATCCTCAGCAGATAGGTGAGATGGGTATCCTGGGGTTGCGGTTCCGTATAGACCAGATGGGGGAATTCCTCCCTCAACAATCTCTCGAATGCCGTCTGCTGGTCTTGGTTCATGACGGCGACACTCAGCACGCCTTGGGTGACGCTTCCCACGTTGATCCGGATACCGCGCGTTCGGGCCATATCCCTCATGTCGGAGGCATCACGGAGCAAGGCGTTGTTGACGGCGCTGTTCATGTCCACCTGGAGAATCAGGTTCATGCCGCCCTTCAAGTCCAAGCCCAACTTCAGACCACGGCTGACATGTTTTTCCCACCAGCCGGGGAGGTTCCCGGTGAGCGATGGGATGACGAACATGATGGCAACAACGGTGAGAATGAATAAGAAGAGAAGTTTCAGGCGTGCAGCTCGCAACATTTACCAACCTCCTTACGGGGGCGAGGGATAAAGGTTTTTTTCGAAATCCGATGGGTTATGACGCAGTGGCGCGCTATAAAAATACCTTGCCCACCGCTTTGGCGAAGCCCGCCGACCATATCCGAGACGATCGTGAATGTCAAGGATTGCAGGGGGATCGTCGAGCCTTCCGCCTTCGGGTTTTTCGATGGCCGCGATCGAACCCCCCAGGCCGGGGGTGCCCCGGGGAATCGTGGTCGTCCGGTGTTGCCCCGGACGAATCCACGCCGGGCCATCAACCCTTTCGAGCGATATGGGCCACGGCGATGCCGTTGGTGAAGCGCCGGTAGCGGATGCCGGTGAAGCCGATTCGGGCCAACAGGGCGGAAAGTTCTTCGGGGAGGGAAAACAGGCGGATGGTCTCGGGCAGGCAGCGGTAGCCCTCCGGGTTCCCGGTGAGGAGGCCTCCGAGAAACGGCATGATGACGAAGGAATGAAAATCGTAGAACTTCCGGAACGTCGGGTTGACCGGCTTGGAAAATTCCAGGCAGAGCAGGCGGCCCCCGGGACGCAACACCCGGTACATCTCCCGAAACGCCCGTTCCAGGTGGGTGACGTTGCGGATGCCGAAGCCGACCATGGCCGCATCGAAGCGGTCCCCGGCGCAGGAGATCGCTTCCGCGTTGCCCTGGATGTAGCCGAGCGCCTGCCGGGCGGCACGGTTCGTGGACTTGTGACGGCCGGCCTCGATCATTTTCCGGTTGATGTCGTAAACCGTCACCCGGCCCTGGGGTGCGACGCGTTTCCAGGCCATGATCGATAGATCCCCGGTGCCGCCGCAGATATCGAGGACCCGTTCGCCGGGCGAAAGCGCCAGCATGCCGACGGCGATGTGTTTCCACAGGTAGTGGATCCCGAAGCTCAAGAGGGTGTTCATGAAATCGTATTTCGGCGCAACCCGGTCGAAATGCCGGCGGACCCAGTATTCCTTCTCCGCGGTGGGCATCTCGCGGAACCCGAAGGTGGCGGTATTGGCGCGGTCCACGAAATCGTCCAGTTGTTGGCGGCGGACGGTCTTGTCGTACCAGACAAACGGTTTCCAGGTCATGGCGGTATCGGAGCTTTTTGTGGTTTCCGGTTTACGGTTTTCGGTCTGGTCTCATGCCGGCGTTTCGCCGCCGGGCTTCGGGACCGGGCGGCTCGGCGGTGTCATCATCGGTTTTTCCAGGTGCATCAGGTAGTTGACCGCAGGGGACCGGCAGAGCCGCCGGATTCCGAAAAACGGTACATAGCGCATGCCGGAAACGTTTTTCGTTTCCAAGCCGGATTGCATCCCCCATCCGCGGATCTCCTCGGGCGTCATGAACCGGTGCCAGTCGTGGGTCCCGGGCGGAACGATGCGAAGGAGCCGCTCGGCCGCGACGATGGCCAGGCAATAGGATCGCACGGTCCGGTTCAAAGTGGCGACAATCAGGTGCCCACCGGGCTTCAGAAGTTCGGCCCCGGCGCGGATTACCGATTCCGGATCCGGAACGTGTTCGAGCAGTTCGAGGCAGGTGACCACGTTAAAGCGGCCCGGCCACCACCGGGCGGCGGATTCCGCCGTGGCGACATGATAGCCGATGTCCAGGCCGTTGTCCCGTGCATGTCGCCGTGCTACGGCAATGGCGGCGGTTCCCATATCGACACCGGTCACCCGTGCACCCCGAACGGCCATGGCCTCGCTCAGGATCCCGCCCCCGCAGCCGAGATCCACCACGGACTTTCCGATCATGCCGTCGCAGCAATTTTCGATATACCGGCAGCGCAGGCCGTTGATCTGGTGCAGGGCCTTGTATTCGCCGTCGAGGTCCCACCAGCGTTTGGCCGCGGCCTCGAATCGTTCCAGTTCTTTGAAATCGATGTTTTCGATCATTGCCAGCGTTCCGGGTGTCACCGGCCGGAGACGAAAAAAAGTGTTTTTCAGACCGATTTGGTTACGCGTTGCGAAAGAAAAAGGCAAGGGGGCGATTAAAAAACGGTCCGGTCACGCCCGGTGCGCGACCCATGAAGGGCCCCTTTCTCTGGCAGCAGGGCCCGCTTCCGGCGGAAGGGGCGGGGCGAAGCGGGCGTAAGGCGGAGCCGCCGGCCGTATGCATGGGGATCCGGCCCAATTACCGGCGGACGCCGAGGGATTTGACGTAGGCGATGATGCGCCACCGATCGGCCGGCGCGATGGTGGTCGCCAGTGGCGGGTGGCGGCCTTTGGGGATGCCGTAGCTGATCTCCTTGAAAAACATCCCGGCGGCAAGCTGCTGTACCCGTGCGCTGCGAAGGTCGGTGGGCGGCGGGGCAAATTGCCGGCCCACCGCCCCCCGGCCGTCCAGGTTTCGGCCGTGACAGGGAATGCAGAAGGTGCGGTAAAGGTCCCGGCCTTCCCGGTCGATCCGCGCCGGGCGCTCACCGGTGATCGTGGAAAAAAGGGAAAGCGGATCCGCCGACCGATACCGGATTTCCCCGCCGGATACCGGCACGGTATCGGCCGGTGGCGCGAGCACCGGCGCTTCGAGCGGCCGCACGGCAGGGCTCTCCCGCATGCGGCCGGCGCTGAGTTGGTTGTCGTAGAGGCGGATGGCGCCGAAAGCCGCAAGCCCCGCAACGGATACGATCAATACCAGAATCAGGACCCGTTTCATTCATTCTCCCAATGCGCGCGGAATTCGATTGGGCCGTTTTACGCGCGTCTCAACGAAAGCTGGGGCGCCCCCATCCACCCTCAGTTGTGACACGACAGCCAGCAATCGGTGTCGACCTTTTCGAGGCGGTGGCATCCCAGGCAAAATCCCATCGTGAAACGTTTTCTCGGAATCCGGTCCATGGTCTGGATCGGGCCGTGGCATGCCTGGCACGCAATCCCGCGTCGGATGTGCCGCTGGTGCCGGAATACCACGTACTCGGGCAGGTAAGAGAGCTTTTTCCATGGAATCGGGGTGTTGGTATCGAAATAATGGCGAATCTTCCGGATCTCCGGTTGGCGGGCGATGATGTATCGATGGCAAAAGAGGCATTTTTCCACCGGCGGCATCCCCGGGAAGATCGAACGTTTCACGTACGGATGGCAGAACGCGCAAGGGATGGCCTCGACGCCGGCGTGGATCCGGTGGCTGAACGCGATGGGCTGGACCGTGCCGAGCCGGGATGCCCGGGACTTGTAGAAAAAAAAGAGAATCCCGGCCGCGAAGACGAGGGTGCCGACTGCGGCCCATCGCACGAAACGGGCGGTAGCGGGTTTTCCGGCAATGCCGATCTCGGCCCTATCGCTTGGTTTCATCGTCGTGTGCCCGCGGCCTTACCTGCGATTCGAGGTTCACGATTCAAGGTTGAAAAGGGGGCGCGCGGCCACCTCGGCGCCTTGATCCCGGAAAAATGCCGCCAGACTTTCCCGCTGATTGCCCGGGCAGGAGACCACCACACCGAACCGATCCCCGGTGCAATGGGGATCGTGGTGGATGAGGCCCCCGTAGTCCGGAAGCCGGCCGAGCCCGACCAGGCCGAGAATGTTGCCGAACACGGCAAAGAGAATGGCGAACTCGAAGCCGGTGATAAAAAACGGCGCCAGGACGATCAGCGGCTTTCCGCCGACGACCAGGCGCCAGCGCGAGGCGGTGAAGACGGCCAGGGCGAATCCGAAAAAAAAGCCCAGAATCCCGCCGGCCAGGGTGCACCAGCCGACCCGGCCCTTTTTTACCGACATGGCCTCGGCAATCTTGTGGCTCGGAATCGGGGTGTGCACGTTTCGAATCGGCCACCGATTTTTTGCCCGAAGCGCACGAATGGCCGACGCCGCACGGCGTTCATCGGAAAATAAGCCCGTAACGAGGGTTTCATTCGGCATGAGGCCCTCCTTGGTGCAGGGTTTCCTTCATTTCGGTCATGGAAATGGACGGCAGGTGTTTCGCGAAAAGAAGATACAGGAAAAAAAAGAGGCAGAAGCCGCCGAAGGTGATGCCCATTTCGACCCGTGTCGGTGAAAACAGCCCCCAGGCGTGGGGGAGAAAGCCCCGGCCCGCCCCCATGACGAGGACGACGAAGCGATCGAACCACATGCCGATGTCGACACAGATCGCGATGACCATCACCCACGGCAGGCGCGTGCGAACCCGTTTGGAGAAAAAGAGCAGCGGCAGCATCACGTTGCAAAACATCATGATGAAAAATTCATCGCGGTAATCGCCGAAAAGCCGCCAGCGCAACATCTTCGCCGCCATCGGGTTGCGGCCGTACCCGGAGATGAAGAATTCTCTGGCGTAGAAAAACCCCATGATGAGCCCGATAACGGCAACGGCCCTGATCACATTTTCCAGCACCTGCCGGGGGATCAGGGATTCACAGTGAAAGAGCCGCCTCAAGGGGATTGTCAGGATGAGGACCATGGCCAGTCCGGAAAGGATGGCGCCAGCCATAAAGCAGGGGTCGAAAAGCATGGGGTGCCAGCCGGGTACGATTGCCAGGGCGAAATCCCGGGACACGCCGCCGTGTACCGAAATGACCAGGGGAATCGCCAGTGCCGCAACGAGCAGATAGACCCGGGTGGCGTGGCGCCAATGGGTGTGGGAGCCGGTCCATCCCAGGGAAATCAAGGAGAAGATTTTTTTGCGCACGCCGGCGGCCCGGTCCCGCACCGTGGCGAGATCCGGCAGCATGCCCGTGTACCAGAACAGGGAACTGACCATGAGATAGGTGCCGACGGCCAATAAATCGAACATCAGGGGGGACCGGAAGTTGGGCCAGAGGGTGCGCTCGTTTGGAAAGGGCAACAGGTAAAAGGCCAGCCATACACGACCCAGCTGGATGAAGGGAAAGAGTCCCGCCGTGCACACGGCGAAGACGGTCATGGTTTCGGCCGCCCGGGCGACGGGGGTTCGCCAGTCCGATCGCACAAGGCGCAGGATCGCCGAGATCAGTGTGCCCGAAAACGCGATGCCGATCCAGAACAAGAAATTGACGCGGTAGGTTCCCCAGGCCACGGGGATGTTCATCCCGGCGACCCCGATGCCGGCAAATACCTGGTAGACCCAGCAGGCCGCGCCAATGAGGATCCCGCAAAAGAGCAACGCCACGGCCAGCCAGTACCCGCGTTCCGGCGGCCCAAGGGTGTCGAGCACGATGTCGTCGACCTTCGCGAAGGTAAGTTCGCCCATGCTGGTGCCTTCCGGGCTAACCATCGGAGACCACCCGTTTCAGGTAAATCACGGCCGGCCGGGTGTTGAGATCTTCCATCACCCGATAGGCCCTTCGGTCGCCGGCCGACCGCAGGATGCGGCTTTTCGGATCCATGAAGTTGCCGAAGACCAGTGCGCCGGTGGGGCAGGTCTGCACGCAGGCCGGCGTCACCTCCCCGTCGGCGATGCCGCGGTTCTCGTTTTTGGCCCGGTCATGGGCGTCCTTGATGCGCTGAATGCAAAAGGAGCATTTTTCCATCACGCCCTTGCTGCGCACGGTGACGTTGGGATTGAGCTGGAGGTTCATCGGTTTGGGCCATTTCCAGTCAAACCAGTTGAACCGCCGGACCTCGTAGGGGCAGTTCTGGGCGCAGAACCGGGTGCCGATGCAGCGGTTGTAGACCTGGTTGTTGATGCCTTCTTTGGAATGGTTCGTTGCAAAGACCGGGCAGACCGGTTCGCAGGGGGCGTTGTCGCATTGCTGGCAGAGCATCGGCAAAAAAATCATCCGGGTGCCGCCGTGGTCGTCCTCGTAGCGCTCGATGGCCATCCACGACATTTCCCGGCCGTTCACGATCTGGGCCTCACCGACGATGCCGATGTTGTTTTCCGCATAGCAGGCCACCGCGCATGCCCCGCAGCCCACGCATCGGTCCAGGTCGACGATCATGCCCCACCGGTAGCCCGCGTGGGGGCGAGCCGCATGGTGATCCTCGGCAGGGGGCAGGCCCAGAGGAAAGCGCCCAAGGCCGGGCCCGGCGGATTCGGGGTTTGGCGCTCCCGAAAGATCCGCGGTGCTCACCGAGAGCGCGATCTTTCGTCCTTCCTGGAAGCGGTGGCCGTCGGTGCGGGCCAGGGCTTGGTGATGCCCGGTGCCGTAAATGTGCACGGGGTAGATCGTGTGATCGGGGGCACCGGAGATCCGGGTCGTGGCGGGAGACAACAGATCGACGGGATTGGCGCCCTGGTTTTCGGCCCAGCGGCCGCAGGCGGTGTGCCCCTGGCCCATCTGAAGGAAGAGGACATCCGGAAGGACCCCCTGGGTCTCGAAAAGGGGGGCAAAGAGTTTTCCCCACCGGGTCTGCACGGCGACCCGTTCGTTTGGCGCGAGCCGGAGCCGGCGGCGCGTCTGCGGGTGGATCCAGACCGGGCTTTGCCAGGCCACCTTGGAGACCGGGTCGGGCACTTCGCAGAGCCAGGGCCGGTTCGCGCTGCGTCCGTCGAAGAAGCGTATGGACGGGGCCGTGACAAATACCAGTTGACCGGGTTCGGGTTGCGTCAGGTCGATAAAAAAATCCGTCAGGTTGGGGGCCGAATCCAGGTCGTTGCCGGCGACCGGCGGCGATGCGCAGTCACCGACCGTTTCCGTGAAATCGCCTCCCTGGGCGAGGACATCGATCCAGGACCGATGGTCGCCGGTGACGTGGCGTTCCTCAAGGCTGCGCAGCATCCATTGCCGGGCGTTTCCCGCCGGCGGCTTGTCCCCGAAGGCGGTCTTCAGGAACACATCGGCCACGTGCGGAGCGCCGTGAAGGGAGCCCATGGCCGGCTGGATCGTCGAAACCGCCCCGGTGACACTTTCGTAGGTGCCCCAGCCCTCCAGGGGAAGGGTCACCGGCACGACGAGATCGGCCAACCGGGCGGTTTCGTCCATGAAAGCGCCGAAGCAGACGGCATAGACGTCTTTCCGGTTCAGGATTTCGACCCCGCTGCCGCCGGACAGGGCATAGGCCGGATTGACGTTGTTGAGAAAGACCAGGTCGACGGCGCCGGATTTCAATACATTGAAAAAGTTCAGGACGTCGGCCCGGCTGTCGGCGATGCCCACCCGGGGACGCCGGGCGAAATTAATTCGGGCAAGGGTTGGATCCAAGAGGAAATTCAGCAGGTTGACGGCGATATCGGTGGCCAGGGCATTGGGGCACGGAACCCCGGTGCCCAACACCAGGGGACGCCGGGCCGCGAGCAGCGGTCTGGAAACGCGGGCGAAATCCTCTGGTGAAACGCCGGAGGCCGCCGTCATCTGTTCCGGTGTCCAGTCTGCGGTCAGCCGTTCGATCTCGCGGTGGATCCGTGTCGGGATGTCCGTTCCGCAGCCGGCGGCCAGGGCGTTTCGCAGCAGCCCCCGGACCACGACGGCCTCGCCGCCCGGCCGGCAAGACACCCAGCGATCGGCATTGGCCGCCGTGGTGTTGCGAAACGTTCCGAAGTGGAAAAACGTGCCCTTTCGCCCCTTTTTCCACGCCTGCATTTCCTTGAATTTGCGGGCGTATTCCACCGGCGAAAGCCAGGTATCGATGAAATCGGCCCCGAAACTTACCAGCACATCGGCCCGATCGATGCAGTAGGTTGGCAGGCACGGGGTTCCAAAGACCTGGTCGTTGGCGCTCTTCAGGGACTCGTAGGCGATCGGCTCGAAAATCGTCGGCGGATCGGCCCGCCAGGCTCGCAGGGCCAGAGCAAACAGGGCAAGCAGGTCTTCGCCGACCACCTCCGTGAGCATCCGCACCCGGTTTTGACCTTTGCGGGCCGCGGCGTTCCCCCTTTCCCGAATGCGCGCCAGGGCCGCGTCCATGGAAATCGGCCGGAACCGGCCGTCCACCTTTTCCAGGGGGGTGGTCAACCGGTCCGGGTGGTAGACGGCCTGCAGACCGGCCTGGCCGCGCATGCACACCCGCCCCCGATTGACCGGGTGTGCGGGATTGCCCTCCAGTTTGATCACCCGACCTTCCCGTTGTTTGGCCAAAAGACCGCAGCCGGCGGGGCATTCCCGACACGTGGTGGCATACCAGGTGGGCATGCCGGTGACCATGTCCTCAGGCATCCGTACCATGGAAAAGAGGGTTTTGTCGGGCTGGGGGGAACATGCGACGGAAAGGGACCCGACACCGGCAAGTTTGAGGAAGGTCCTTCGTTTCATGATTCCGGCACTCCCTGCCGAAGGCTGCGGAAAAGAGGCGATGCGGTGGACGGCCCCATGTCGCGGCGTTGTCCGTCGGGGATTCCGGTCGACATCGAGGAGACCGGAAGATGCGCACCGTTTCCCTCCGGCAGGAACGCCGGTTGGGCGGAACCCATCCGGATTTCGGGTTACGGCAGCCTCATGCCATGGGAAGACCGGCGGCTTCGAAGATCGGTCCAAGGTAGTCGCGGCTCCGGCGACCGGCCTCTTCGGGCATATCCACGTATGGGTAGAGTTCCAGGCTGATGTCGCCATCGTAGCCGAGGCGGGTAATCGTGCGGCATACCGCCTTGAAATCGATGGCGCCAAGGCCGGGGATCAAGTGCCGGTGGATGCGGGTCTCGGCAATGTCTTCCAGGTGCATGTGTCCGATCCATTCGAAGAGTTCTTCCATGGCCACGCAGGGATCTTCGCCGGCGCAGTAGAAATGGCCGATGTCGAAGTTCAGGCCCACGGCCGGCGAGCGCACCTCCCGGATAAATTCTTGAAACTCGGAGCTGCGCTCGATGAGCAGATTCGGTTCCGGTTCCACCAGAAGCCGGATGCCGAGGGCCTCGGCCCGGGGCGCCACCCGTTCGATACCGTCAAGGAACAGGCGCATGGCCTGCCCTCGGGTGCCGTTTTCCAGGGGGCCGCCCGGCGGCACCGAGATCGCGCCGCAGCGCAGGGCACGGGCGACCTCAAGGCTTTTCAAGGTATGTTGCACCCGGATTTCTCGTCGCTCGGCATCGGGTTCGATCCATGAGGGCAGGTAGGTGTCGCCCACGGCAAACAAGGTGAAACTGTTGATGTTGTTGACGTGGAGGCCCAACCGTTCCAGGGTCTCGCCGACTTCGGCCAGCCGCTCGGTATTGTATGCCGGCGGGTAGAGGTGGGGGCTGTCGCCCATGATTTCCACACCTCGAAATCCCAGGGCCGCGATTTTTTCAAGGGATTCGATCAGGGAATACCGGGT
>JBJKPT010000523.1:0-7829 GCA_046706045.1 Desulfobacterales bacterium | reverse complement strand
GGCCAAGGCCTCGGCGTCATGGAAAACATCCTTGTCGCGGAAGTACTCTGCCGGGGCGATTACTCGCTGGCTGCGTGCCTGAACCTGGCCGACTTCGCCTCGGAGTTCCTCCTGCTTTTCGGCTCGGCCGACCAAAAACCCAAATGGCTCCCCAAGGTGGCCGAAGGCCGGATGCTCTCCTGCGGCGCCTTCACGGAACCGGATCACGGATCCGATATCACCCGGATGGAGACCACGGCCGAGCGCGACGGCGATTCCTGGCGGATCAACGGCGCCAAGATCTTCATCACCAACGCCGGCCCGCGGGCCGGCTTCTACAGCGTGCTCTGCCAGAGTGATCCCGAGGCCTCCCCCGGCTACCGCGGCATGAGCCTGATCCTCGTGGAGGCCGACCGGCCGGGGGTTTCGACGGTGGACGTGGGGAAAAAAATGGGCATCCAGCTCATGGACACCGCCGAGGTGATTTTCAAAGACGTCCGGGTGCCGGCGGAAAACCTCATCGGCGCGGAGGGAAAGGGATTTTACCAGGTACTGGAGTTTTTCGACGAGAGCCGCATCCTTATCGCGGCCCAGGCCCTCGGAACCGCTCAGGGCGCCTTTGATCGGGCACTGGCCTATGTCAAATCACGTGAACAGTTCGGGAAAAAAATCGCCGAATTTCAGGTCACCCAGCACAAGCTCGCCGTCATGGCCACGAAAATCGAGATGGTTCGGCTTCTCGTCTACAAGGCCGCATGGAACTTCGATCTCGGCCGCATCGACCCGAAACTGACCTCCATGGCCAAGATGGCCGCAGCCCGCACCGCCGTCGAGGTCTGCGACGAGGCCATTCAGCTTTTGGGCGGTTACGGCTACATGGCCGAATACGAAGTCGAGCGCTTCTACCGGGACGCCAAGATTACCGAGCTCTACGAAGGCACCAAAGAAATCCAGAAAAATACGATCGCCAGTGCGGTGTTGGGAAAGCTCAAGTAGTATCCATCCCAAAATGGCCCTTTTCCGCGATGTCTGCGTTGGCCGGTCGATTGGAATCCTCGAAATAGCCCCCGCTATGCCTCCGGTTCCAATCGTCCGCCGGCCTTGACCTCACGCAAAATTGCCGATCCTGGGATGAACACGAGCAGTGCCCATCCACCAATGACCCTTTTACGTAATTGCTGTGTTGGGCGCTTCGATTTGACCTCACGCAAATTTGCCCGCTTCTGAACGAACACCAAGCGGTTCCCATACGGCGAGGATCGTTGACAGAATGCCCCAAGTCGTTCAAACTGAGGGGCATGTGGCCACTGCATTCGCCGCCATTGCCATGTCGCCGGTACCCTTCGGGAAAAAACCGGCAAAATCGTCAACGCCACAACGAGAGGAGTGTTGCCATGACCGACCTGGTCGATCTGGTAAAAAAGACGATGATGACGAGCATCGGCCTCGCCCTGAAAGGCAAGGACGAGGTGGAGGATTTTCTCAAAGAAATCCAGAAAAACCTCAACCTCAACGAAAAAGAGGGCCGGCAGTTCATCGAAGATCTTCAGAAACGCTACGATGAAACCCAGGATAAACTCGAGGCCCGTGTGGAAAAAGCGGTCCGCGATTTCATGAAGCGGGCCGATGTCGTGACGGCAGACGAGCTCAAGGCTCTTAAAAAAGAAATCCGGGAACTCAAACGCGCCATCGGCACCGGCGCCGAGAGCACCGAATAATCGCCTCTGCCCATGCTCAGTATCCGTAAGATCGGCGTTGTCGGCCGCACCTATCGGCATCTCAACCGGTACCGCCGGATCCTTGCGGTCTTTCTGAAATACGGCTTCGATGACCTGGTCGACCGGCTTCGGATCGATCAATACATCGAGGCGGGCCTCCAGCTCATCACCCGGAACAAGCGGGAGCACGCCTCCCGGCACTCCCGGGCCGTGCGGGTGCGCATGGCCCTGGAAGAGCTCGGCCCCACCTTCATCAAGCTCGGCCAGGTGCTTTCCACCCGGCCGGATCTCGTGCCCTTCGAGTTTGTCAAGGAGCTCGCCAGCCTCCAGGACAATGTGCCCCCTTCTGATATCGAATCGACCCGCAAGGTGTTAAGCGACGAGTTGCACCAACCCCTCGAAGAGATATTTTCCGAGTTTGATACCATACCGGTGGCCTCGGCCTCCATCGGCCAGGTGCACCGGGCCGCGCTTCTCGACGGAGAGCCGGTGGCCGTCAAGATCCAGCGTCCCGGCATTCGCAAGCTGATCGAAGTCGATCTGGAGATCATGCTCCACCTGGCCACCCTCATGGAACGCCACATCACCGAGATGGCCTTTCATCGGCCCATCAAGATCGTCGAAGAATTGGCCCGTACCCTGGAACGAGAACTCGACTACACCCTCGAGGCCTCCAGCCTGGAACGGATCGCAAGCTACTACCTGGCGGATCCATCCGTCTGTTTTCCCAAGGTCTACCGGGAGGTCTCGACCACCCGGGTGCTGACCATGGAATATATCGAAGGGATCAAGATTTCCGACATCGAGGCCATCGAGGACGCCGGCCTCGACCCGAAACAGATCTGCCGCCGGGGGGCCGATTTTTACCTGGACCAGATTTTCGTGCGGGGATTTTTCCACGCCGATCCCCATCCGGGGAACATCCTCGTGAAACCCGACAACGTGATCTGCCTCCTCGACTTCGGGATGATGGGCGCCATCGACCAGAACACCCGGGAGGATTTCGTCGATCTGGTCGACAGTGTGGTCAACCGCCGGGTCGGCCGCACCACCCGGCTTCTGCTCAAAATCACGGAATGGGAAAAAGAGCCGGACATGCGGGCCTTCGAGCGCGACACCGAGGATTTCATGGAGCGCCACCTATACAAGCCGCTGAAGGAGATCGAGGTCGGCCGGCTGCTGCACCGGTTGATGGAGCTCTCCAGCCGCTACCGGCTGCGGATTCCGCCGGATACCTTCCTGATGATGAAGGCGCTCGCCACGGTGGAGGGGGTGGCCCGGAGCCTCGATCCGGATTTCGACATGGTGTCTCAAACCGCTCCCTTCATCGAAAAGGTCAAACTCGCCCGGTTCCGCCCCCGGCGGGTGGCCGGCGACGTCATCCGCTTCGGCTCGGACATGGTCCGGTTCATGGATCGATTTCCCAAGGATCTCATGGAAGTCATGCGGCTTTTAAAGCAGCGGCACCTGACCCTGCGAATGGAACTCGACGGATTCGAGGCCCTCTTGTCCGCACACCATCAGATTACCAACCGCCTCTCCTTTGCCATCATCATCGGGGCGCTGCTCATCGGTTCGGCCCTGATCGTCATCTCCAAGGCCCCGCCGCTCTTTTACGGCATTTCTCTGATCGGAATCATCGGGTTTCTCTTTGCCGCGGTGATGGGGATCTGGCTATTGATCGCCATCCTGAAAAAGGGCCGGCTGTAGGTCATGGCCAACGTCGTCCTGATCGGGATGCCCGGCGTGGGCAAAAGCACCGTGGGGGTGCTCCTGGCCAAGCGGTTGGGACTTGATTTCACCGATACCGACCTCGTCATCCAATCGGCCGAGGGGAAACGCCTGCCGGAGATCATCGCCGAAAACGGGCTTGCCGGCTTTTGCGACCTGGAAGCCGACCGCATCGGCGATCTTCACCTTTCGGGCCACGTGATCGCCACGGGCGGCAGTGTGGTCTACCGCCACCGGGCCATGATCCACCTGGGGGCCGGCGGACCCATCGTCTACCTGTCCATCGGGTTTCAAGCGCTCAAACGCCGATTGGACGACATCGATGCCCGCGGCGTGGTCTACGCGCCGGGACAGTCCCTCCACGATCTCTACCTTGAACGAACCCCCCTTTACGCCCGGTATGCAAACCTCACCGTCGATTGCACGGCACTTTCCACCGACCGGGTGGCGGATCGGGTCGAAGCCCTGCTGGAAAGCACCGAATTCGGACATTCAGCAACTCGATGGCTAAATTTTCAGCCAACTTGACGACCGGTCGGCCACCGCCCCAAGGGCGCTATTGACCATCCGTATCCTCGGGGTCGATCAGGCTTGCCCGGCGCACGGTATCCCGCCCGAATTTCTCCGCGATGGCGTCCACGGCCCGGTCGGCCTGGTCCCAATCCTTGGGTTCAGCGGTTTCCGAGGGGAAAAGGCTTTGCTGCACCGGGGACCCTTCGGGCAAGAGGCGCGACGCGCCGACACCGATCAGGCGTACCGGTCGGGGCAGCCGGTAGGCCGAAAGGAGTTCGACGACCGCCGCATGGATGGCCCGGCCCGACTGCACGGGGCAGGCCAGGGTGGTGCTTCGGGTGATCTGGGTAAAATCGTCGTGCTTGAGCTTTAAGGTGATGCACTTGGCCCTCAAACCGTGACGGCGAAGCCTGCGCGCCACCGTTTCCGACTGGGCCAGCAGCATGCGCCGCAAGCACTCGGGATCCATGGTGTCGGCGGCAAGGGTCGTTTCGCTGCCCATGGAACGGGACTCCTCGGAAACGATCACGGGGGAATCGTCCTCCCCCCGGGCCATCCTGAGCAGACGGGGACCGAATTTTCCGAGCCGTGCCGAAAGCTGGCCCTCGCTGTAGCGGTTCACGTCGCCCAGGGTGCGGATGCCCAGGCCATGGAGCAACGCTGCCGTGGTCTTTCCAACCCCTGGAACCTTTTCCACCGGAAGGGCCGCGATGACCTCCGGCACCGCATCCGGACAGATCACGGTGAGCCCGTCGGGTTTTTCCATATCCGAGGCGATTTTTGCCAGAAACTTCACCGGGGCGATCCCCACCGAACAGGTGAGGCCCGTTTCTTCGCAGACCCGGTCCTTGACCCGCCGGCCGATCCGGTCAGGGGTACCGAAGAGCCGCCCGCAGCCGGTGATGTCCATGTAGGCCTCGTCGATGGAAACCGGTTCCACCCGGGGAGAAACCGTCTCAAGGGTCGCCATGATCCGGGCCGACACCTCGGCGTAGCGCTCCCGGCGGGGTGGGACGAAGATGCCCTGGGGGCATAAGCGCCGGGCCTGGAAAGCCGGCATGGCCGAGTGAACCCCGAAGCGGCGCGCCTCGTAGCTTGCCGTGGTCACCACCCCCCGATCGGTCGCGGTCCCCACGATCACGCATTTTCCGCGTAATTCCGGGTGGTCAAACTGTTCCACCGACGCAAAAAAGGCGTCCATGTCCATGTGAAGGATCATCGGAATCGATGCTCCCAAAAAGAAAATCCTTGTACAATTACAGAAATGTATTATAAGGCATTCAATGGATCAAAATTGTAACCTGGCCTATGGGTTCATGGCAATTCGTACTAAAGGCGAATTCAATGAAACGCATCGAAGACGTCACCCTGCTTTACGAAATCAGCACAACCCTGAACGAACACCTGGACCTTCGCAAATCCCTTTACAAGGTCCTCGACCTCCTTTCCAACTCCATGAGCATGGTGCGGGGGACAATCACCATCCTCGATCCGTTGAAAAACGAAATCAACATCGAGGTGGCCCACGGCCTTCCGAAAATGACCATGGAACGGGTCAAATACAAACTCGGGGAAGGCATCACCGGCAGGGTCATCGAAACCGGGGAAGCCGTCTCCATACCGAAAATCAGCGAAGAGCCGCAGTTTCTGGACCGCACGGCCACCCGGAAAAGCAAAGAGGACCAGGATCGGTCGTTCATCTGCGTGCCGGTCAAGCGCGGCAACAACGTCATCGGGGCCTTGAGCGTCGACCGCTCCTTTGATCCATCCTACCCGCTGAAGGAAGGTGAAAAGCTCTTGTCCGTCGTGGCCACCATGATCGCCCAGCACGTGATCAACCTGGAAAAGATCCGACGCGACAAGGAAAAGCTCCGAAACGAAAACAAGCGGCTCCAGCGCGAACTGGAAAACAAATACAGCATCACGAACATCTTGGGCAACAGCAACAAAATGCGGGAGGTCTTTCAGATGATCTCCCAGGTCTCCAAGAGCAATGCCACGGTGCTCATACGCGGGGAAAGCGGCACGGGCAAGGAACTGGTCGCCAATTCGATCCACTACAACAGCAACCGTGCCAACGGCCCGTTCGTCAAGGTCAACTGCGCGGCCATTCCCACCACCCTCATCGAAAGCGAACTCTTCGGCCACGAAAAAGGGGCTTTCACCGGGGCCATCAAACAAAAATTCGGCAAGTTCGAACAGGCCCACAAAGGGACCCTCTTTCTCGACGAAATCGGCTCCATCGGCCTTGATGTCCAGGCCAACCTCCTGCGGGTTCTCCAGGAAAAAGAATTCCAACGGGTCGGCGGGCACAAGACCATCAAGGTGGATGTGCGCATCGTCGTGGCCACCAACAAGAACCTGGAACAGGCCGTCGAGGACGGTTCGTTCCGGGGCGATCTCTACTACCGGCTGAACGTCTTTCCCATCTACATGCCGCCCCTGCGGGAGCGAAAGACCGACATGCTGCTCTTGGCCGACTATTTCCTCGAGCGCTACGTCAAGGAAAACGGCAAGGACATCAAACGGTTTTCGACACCGGCCATCGACATGCTCATGTCCTACCATTGGCCGGGAAACGTACGGGAGCTGGAAAACTGCATCGAACGGGCCGTGCTTCTCTGCGAAGAAGGCGTCATCCATGGCTACCACCTGCCGCCCACCCTCCAGACCGGCGAAGAATCCGATACCCTTCCGGCGACCTCCCTGGACGAGGCCGTGGCCAAGCTCGAGCAGGAAATGATCATCGACGCCCTGAAAAACACCCGTGGAAACGCCACGACCGCGGCCGATCTGCTGCGGACCACGGTCCGCAAATTCAACTACAAGGCCAAGCGCTACGGGGTGGATTACCGGTTGTATCGGTAGGATTGGTCTTTGGTCATTGGTTGGATCGGGCTGCCGGCGATGGCGGAGAGGTATGCCCATCCGGGGATGGCCAAAGAATTAAATTTGTCTTGACAACTTTACCAATATTTCCTACCTTGGCTTTGCCTGCCGGCCGGTGGTGATTATTTTTTTTTCGTTTGGCCACCCATGCATGCGACAAACCCCGGGCAGAATCGGCCCGGTTGACCACCACCCCCGGCATCAACACCAACACCGCGCGTGCGTCCGCCCGACGTCGCGGAAAAGACCGATACCCATGATGCTCAATCCAAAATCCCCGATCCCCTTATACCACCAGCTGGCGGATATCCTGACCCAGCGCATCCGCTCCGGCGAATACGCGGCCGGCACCCGCATCCCCTCGGAGCACCAACTGGCCGCCGACTACGGCATCGGCCGGCCCACGGCCCGCCAGGCAACGGAACTTCTGGTGGGCCGGCGCTTGCTGGTGCGCCGGCGCGGGGCGGGCACCTTCGTGCTGAACGCCGGCGAGGAGGTCGATCTCTTTTCTCTGGCCGGCACCAGCGAGGCCTTCCGGCGCAAGGGGATCGCCTCTTCGCCCCAGATCCTCGGCGCGGTGCGGCAGGTAACCGTCTCCGAGGAATCCGAAGGCCCCTTTGCCGGCCGTTCGGCCTATACCTTTTCCCGGCTCTGGAAAGCCGATGGCGAGCCGGTTCTCATCGAAACTCTCCAGCTCGACCCCGTGCTCTTCAAGGACCTGGAACGGGTGTTCCGGCCGGAAATGTCCATGGCCCGGCTGGCCCGCGAGCACTACTTTCTCGTACCGGGCAGCGGCACCCAGCACTTTCGCATCGCCTACGTCACCGGCGCCCATGCCCGGTACCTGAATGTCTCGGCCAACACCCCGGTGCTCGCCGTCCAGCGGGCCCTTCACTTTCCCGTCGGCGAAAACGGCGTTTACGCGGAACTTTACTGCCGCACGGACCGGTTCGTCTTCACCCAGACCATTGGAGACCTGACCCATGAATGACCGGGGCT
>JBJKPT010000522.1:0-3360 GCA_046706045.1 Desulfobacterales bacterium | reverse complement strand
TCCAGGGACGCGATCTGGGCTTCCAGGCCGGCAAGTTCCCCGGCGATGCTGCCGCCATGGGCCCGGCGGCGTTCGCCGGCCGCCTCCATGGCCCCCTTGGTGGCGGCCACGGTCTCCTCCAGCCGTTCCTTGATCCGGGTGGCGAAATGCGCAAACGACACGTTGAGGTTCTGGAGCATGGACCAGCGGATATTTTCCACGTTCCGCCGGGCCAGCTCGTCCAGGCGCTGGTCCATGGATTTGAGGATCGGCAGCAGGTCGGTGTTCCAGGTGTTCAGGACCCAGTACGGCCTTCGTTTGATTTCAAGCGCGTCATCCTTGTGAAACGGCCGGTATGGGACCTGGAAAAGATCGGCGGCGGTTTGCCGAAGGGTTTCCACCAGCCGGCCGAGGCGCTCTTCGTGGGGAGTCAAGCATTCCAGGAGATACGCCTTGACCCGTTCATCGAGGACGGCTTGTTGCTCTCCGAAAAATTCCGGGATGGCCTCGGCCCAAGCCGCCTGGATCCCGGTCTTTCCGGTCTTGCCGAAACTGCGAGGGCCCTGCTTCATAATGTTTTTCAGAAACGCGTCGGCTTCCTCATGAAGGGTGCGGGCCTCTTCTTCCAGAAACGCCGATACCCGCTTCTTGTCTCCGGCCAGCACGTCCTGGATCAGCCGGCGCTCGCTTTCCGCCCGTTTGAGGCTTTCCTGGAACAGGGTGATTTTCTTTTCCAGTTCCTTTTGGGGCAGCATCATGGCTTTCCGGGCGATGCCGGCCTCCATTCCGGCGGCATCGATCAGGTCCACGGCGCGGAGTGAGACGGCATCCACCAGCGCGTCCCATTTTTCCTTGACGAGAAACTCTGCGAGGAACGTTTCCAATGCCGCCATGCCGCTTGCGGTCCACTTCCCGGGATCGTCGACCGTTTTGGCTTCGAGTCCCTGGCGGGCCGAAACGCAAAATACCGGCAAATCGTTGTCCCAGTCCGTGAGTTCGGTCAGGGTGCGCTTGTAAAAGGCAAGCGCCTGCTCAAGCTCCTTCTCGTTGAGGTAATCGATTTTATTCAGAACGAAGAACAACCGCGGCACCTTCTCCCGCACCTGGCGCAAAAATTCCAGTTCCACCTCGGTGATGGGCGGATCGGCCGAAATCAGAAACAACGCGGCGTCGCATTGCCGGAGAAAATTGATGGTGGCCGTGGTGTTGTGACGGAAGGTGGAGCCGATGCCCGGGGTATCGATCAACACGACGCCGTTTGCTAGGATGGGGGCCGGCAGGACCACCTCCACCTCGGCAACGCCGAGCCGGTTTTTCGGGTTTTCTTCCTCGGCGACGAACCGGGCCAGAAACGCGCTGCGTTCATCGGTGGAGGCGCCGGCGAACTCGTCCGCCGCGCGCCCGCCCTGGTATTGGATCCGGACTTTCGGTGCTTCACCGTATTGCACAAACGTCGGGGCCGCGGTCAGCGGGACAACCCCCACGGGGAGGATCCGTTCCCCGGTCAAGGCGTTTAGCAACGTGCTTTTGCCGCGTTTGAACTGGCCGAGCACGGCGAGATGGAATCGGCCGTCGGAGAAGCGGTTGTTCAAATCGGCCACATCGCGATGGTAATGAGCGAATTCGGGCCCGAGTCCCACGACCGTGCCAGCTGTCTTGTCCAGTAAAACGGATAATTCCGAGCGGACATCTCGGGAAGGCAATTGTGCTTCTGCGCGTATCATATCGGTCTCCTGGTTCAATGAACGGCAGTGGTTTGCTGGCAGCAAGGCCCTGGTGTGTGGAAGGCAATAAAAAAACCGCTTCTCGGGCACGTGCGATGACATCTCCCACCAAATCCTGCTTTTGGTAGGAGTCATCAGCCCGACTCAGGCGGTTCCCATGGGGGGGGGGACTCCATCCCCAATAAAAAAAAATACCAACATCGACCGGAGAAGTCAAGGCGATGCCGTTCGGGGGCCATCCGTTTCATTTTCCAGGGCATTCGCCATGATCACACCCCGGATTCGGGGTTGGGCGCTATCTCGTGTCCATCCCAGGATAGGCAATTTTGCGTGAGTTCAAGGCGGGCGGACGATTTGAACCGGAGGAATAGCTTGGGCTATTTCGAGGATTCAGATCGAACGCCCAACGCAGAAATCGCGTAAAAGGGCCATTTTGGGATGGACACTACCTCAGCTGGTTGATCAGCAGGAAAACCAGCAATGTCAGCAGTACGTAAGCCGCATAGGCGTTTATCTGTCCCACGTGGAGGGGGCTGACTTTTTCGGCCGACCACCGGAGAAACCGGGCGGCGGGCCGGAAGGTGATCTTATCCACGACGTGGATCTGTTGGCGATCGCTTGCGATGGCGCTCCGGAAATGCGCCGCCACCGTTTCCTTCACGTCTTCGACCGTTGTCGGCCGGAATACGGCATCAAAGACCACCCGAACCGGATTGGAAAAGCCGGTGGCCGAATAGGTCATGTCCGGCAACATGCGCCGCACCCCCCCGTCCCATGCCAGCCCTCGTGAGACCCGCCGTTTCCGCCCCAGCCAGGCGCGGGCCGCGAGCGTTCCCCCCACCAACAACACCAGGACCAGCAGGGTGTAGGCCGTGGACATGGCGAATACCACCGGATTCCTCGCTTCTCCCCGATGGAGAACCACAAGCCCGGGCCCGGGCAGCACGGATCGTCCCACCTGGGCGCCGAGATCATGAAAATCGGAGACGAATGCCTCGGGGAACCGGGCGTTGCCCTTGCCCACGGTGAAAAATGGCGGGACCAGCTGGTCGGTCACGTTGGTGTGAACCATTGGGACCACCACGCGGCTCATGACCGGGATGACGTAGGTGGGCAGGATTCCCAACACCAGGCACAGGGCCGCGAGGCATCCCATGGGAAATGTCATGGACCGGCCGGTTTCGGTCGCTTTCTCCGCTTCCTCGGAGCGTGCCGGGCCGAGGAAGCTCATGGCAACGGCCTTGACGAAGCAGGTGACCGCGAGGCCCGCGGTAAGCGCCAGCCCGGCCCCGCAAAGGGCGAACACGATCTGGATGCCCCGGGAAGAAAGAACCGCACTCCGGTGCAGGGTCTGGAACGTCAGCCACTCGCTCACAAAACCGTTGAACGGGGGCAGGGCCGCAATGGAAAGGGCCCCTACCAGGAAGAAAAAAGCCGTCCAGGGCATCCGGTGGATCAGTCCCCCCAGGCGGTTCATGTTGCGGTTGCCCACCTGGGAATCCACGGCCCCGGCGCCGAGAAAGAGAAGCGATTTGTAAAGGGAGTGGTTCGTCATGTGGTAGAGCGCCACGATCAGTGCGATGCCGGCAAGCGCCGGGTGTCCCTCGACCCGGAAAATGAACCCGGCGCCCAAGCCCACGGTGATGATGCCCATGTT
>JBJKPT010000521.1:0-1859 GCA_046706045.1 Desulfobacterales bacterium | reverse complement strand
CGCGGCAACCCCCTGTCCATCACCGGCGTGGCCGATCTCGCCAAACCCGGGATGCGCATCGTCAACCGCCCGTTGGGCACGGGCACCCGCCTGCTTTTCGACCGGGAATTGGCCAAGGCCGGCATCCGGGGCGATCGGCTTGCCGGTTACGAGATCGAACTGGCCCGGCACCTCGACGTGGGGCTTGAAGTCCTCGCCGACCGGGCCGATGCCGCGCCGGGAATCCACCCGGTGGCGGGAATCCTAGGCCTGGGCTTTGTTCCCATCCGATGGGAGCGCTACGATCTGCTCCTGCACAAGGATCGATTCTTCGATCAGGGGGTGCAGGCCTTTCTCGGGCTGCTCCACGACAGAACCTTCATGGATATCGCCCGGGGCCTTCCGGGATACGACGTGGAGACCAGCGGCCAGATGGTGTTTCAGCAGGCGTGAACGGGCTGAAAAGACCGAACGGATTCAGTGGCGGAGACGATCCTTGCCCTTTCCCCGCTGCTCGTGGGCGGCCATGAACTCCCGCAACATCGCCGATACCGCCCCAGGCGCTTCGGCCGGGATGGAATGGCCGATCCCGTCAAGGGAATGAAACCGCCCTTCACACCGATCGGCCAGGGCCCTGGCCGCGACCACCGGGACCACGGCATCCATCTCCCCGGCGATGACCTGCACCGGCGCACGGACCCCTTCGATCACCGATTCGATGGGCGGATCTCCGGCCATCGCCGAGAGCAGGGCCGCCATGCCGTCGATGCGGTTCCGGCGCACCACGGCGTCCACCATCCGGGGGACGATTCGCCGGTGCGCGTTTCGAAAGGCCGGGCCCACCCCGGCGTCGATCAGGGCTTCGGCCAATGCCGGCAGGCCGCGTTCCGCGAGAATCCGCTGCCAACGGCCGATGAGCGCCCGCCGCGCCGAGGGCTCCACCACGCCGGTGCCCATCAGCGTGAGGCTTCGGCAGAGCGCCGGGCCGGCCGCGGCAAGACCGGCGGCAACCAGTGCCCCGCGGCTCACCCCGACCAGGTGGGCGGCCGCGATGCCCAGGTGGCGGCAAAGCCCGGCGAGGTCCGCGACCTGGCGGGCCAAATCCAATCGCCCGTCGCCGCCGCCGCTTCGGCCCTGCCCCCGGGCGTCGTAGGTAAGGGTGCCCCGGTCCGGGGCCAAGGCCTTCACGATCGGGTCCCAGTAGACCAGGGTCTGGCCGAAACCGTTCACGAAGACCGCTGCGGGGCGCTCCGTGTCGGCATGGCGGTGCTGATAAACGAGGCGTCCGCCGTCAGGGGTGTCGAATCGGGCCATGGCGCGATCTCCGGGGAAATGGGGAAACGCGTTGGGTGCAGCCGGCCGGGCGGATGGCCAAAATGCCCGGGACGGGCTTGAAGTGCCGGCGACAACAATGCTATGACGGCTGCAACCGACGCGATAGCCTACGAATGCGGGTGCGTGCAAGACGTTTTTTCGTCAGGTTTCCGAAAAATTTTTAATCGTGTCGGTTCACGGCTCGGCAATATTTACGCGGATTTGAGGCGGGCGGACGGTTTGCTCCGGAAAAATCGCCCGGCCGTTTCGAGGATTCAAATTGATCCGCCCAACGCAGAAATCGTGCAAAAGGGCCATCCGCGGATGGACACCGGATACGGCGACGTCATGACCATCACGCTTTTTAACACCATGGGACGGGAAAAGCAGGTATTTGCGCCGCTTTTTAGCGACAACCGGGTCGGGCTCTACACCTGCGGGCCGACGGTGTATAACTTCGCTCACATCGGCAACCTGCGCACCTATATCTTCGAAGACATCCTGAAACGGGTACTCCGCTACAATGGCTACGACGTCACCCATGTCATGAACATCACGGACGTGGG
>JBJKPT010000520.1:0-1703 GCA_046706045.1 Desulfobacterales bacterium | reverse complement strand
GCGTTCGGCGATGTCGACGATCACGTATCGGTCCCGCAGGGCCTCGACGTAGGCCCCGGGTTCGGCGAGTTTGACTTTTTGCGGCGCCATGAAGGAATGCCCCCGGCTGAACCGGCCGCTCTTCACGTCCCCCACGGTAAAGCCGATCGGCGTTTCGCCCAAAAGGGCCACGATGGTGTGCACGGGCCGTGCAAAGGCGATGTTCAATTGCCCCCACCGCATGGACTTGGGAAAGGAAAGTCCCAGGATGACCTGGGGGAGGATCTCTTTCAAGACCGCCCGGGCGGCCATGCCCCGATCGGTCTTTTTAACGGCGAGATAATCGCCTTTTTCCGTTTTCCGCACCTTCAGGCGATTGACGGGGACCCCCACTTTCTCGGCGAATTTTTCCGCGGCGACCGTGGGTTTGCCGTTCGCGTCGAAGGCCACCCGGGCCGGCGGCCCCACGATTTCGTCGGTGACGGCGCGCTGCTTCGGCGCCACGGCATCGACGGCCACGGCCAGCCGCCGGGGCGTGCCGAAGGTGCGCACGGCGCCGTGATCGATCCGGGCCGCGGCAAGCCGTTGGGTCAGGCTCGAGGCCATCGCCTCCAGGGCCGGGGTGATGTATCCGGCCGGTATTTCTTCTGCCCCGATTTCCAGCAACAGATTTTCCATTCGTTTCACCTCAATTGTCCCTTGGTGTGGATCGTTCGGACACCGCGTTCCATGCGCGCCCGTTTCCGCGCGGGGGCAGTCTATCATTTGGGAATGCCGCGCTGAAGCAGCGGCAACCCCATGGTTTCCCGCTGATGGACATAGGCTTCGGCCGCCAGGCGCACGAGGTTCCGGATCCGGGCGATGTAGCCCGTGCGTTCGGTGACGCTGATGGCCCCGCGGGCATCGAGCAGATTGAAGGTGTGGGAACACTTCAGGCAGTATTCGTAAATGGGCAGCACAAGGCCCGCTTCGACGGCGCGCCGGGCTTCGGCCTCGTATTCGTTGAAAAAGCGCAGGAGCATCTCGACATCGGCTTTTTCGAAATTGTACGTCGACTGTTCGACTTCCTGCTGGTGATGGACATCGCCGTACTTGATGGTGTCGTTCCACTTCAGGTCGTAGACGTTGTCCACGCCCTGCAGGTACATGGCGATGCGTTCCAGGCCGTAGGTGAGTTCCACGGGAATCGGCGAGAGCTCGATGCTGCCGCACTGCTGGAAGTAGGTAAACGGGGTGTTCTCCATGCCGTCGAGCCAGACCTCCCAGCCACGGCCCGCGGCCCCGAGGGTCGGGGATTCCCAATCGTCTTCCACGAACCGGATGTCGTGATCCAGGGGGTCGATCCCCAGTGTCTTCATGCTTTCCAGATAGAGCTGCTGGACATTGGCCGGAGAGGGCTTGAGCAGTACCTGATACTGATAGTAATGCTGGAGGCGGTTGGGATTTTCGCCGTAGCGGCCGTCGGTGGGCCGGCGGGAAGGTTGCACGTACGCAACGTTCCAGGGCTCGGGGCCGAGGGAGCGCAGCAGCGTCGCCGGATGAAAGGTTCCGGCACCGACCTCCATGTCGTAGGGCTGCACCAGCACGCAGCCCTTCTTTGCCCAAAACGTGTTGAGCGATTGAATGACGTCCTGAAAATTCATGAAATTGCCCTCTCGTCAGATGATTCGCGCGATGATGAAATGCGGGTAGCCCCGGCTCCCCGGGGGTCGATGGCGGTCTCC
>JBJKPT010000519.1:0-4141 GCA_046706045.1 Desulfobacterales bacterium | reverse complement strand
GTCAGATCCGATATCAACGCCCAGGGTTTGTCTTTGCTTTTCGAAGTTTTTTTTGCAGCCATGGTCACTCCTTACAGAGAACGGGGATCTCGTCCGGCATTTTCAGGCCCGCCCTCAAAAGGGCGTTTAAAAATGTCAAAAGAGGTCGACGTTATCACCGAATTCGTCGTCGGCGCCGTCTGCCGGAGCCGTTTCGCAGCCTGGTGTGTTTTCCAAAAAGAAGACGGCCCCGCCGGCATCCGGATCAAATGCCTCGTCGTCTGCGGATCGCGCCCCCCCGGGTTCATCGAAGACCGCATCGTCCTCGAGAATCTGCCGGTGAACGTCGCGTTCCTTTTGCATGGTGTATCGGTTTTCCAACTCGGCGGCGCCGGTTTCCGCGGCCGCGGTTTTCGCCCACGGCGACGTGAGCGCCAAAAGGGCCGTGAGGCGCTCGCGGTGGCCGGTCAGGGTTTGCGCCAGCCGGTCGAGGAAGGTCAGCCGCTTGAAGGCCCCGCTCAGCGCCGCGCCGATCTCTTCGGCATCGGTGGCGATGGCCGCCGCCGCCGACCGGAATCGGGCCAGGGTGTCGGAAATGTCGACAGCGGCGGACTCGTTTTGTCCGGCTTTTGCCGCTTCGGCGTCCATGAGGCAGGCATCCGGGCCGCCGGCATGGGATTCGGCCGCACCGGTCATGATTTCCAGGTGGGACCGGACCCCATCGACGAAAACACCGGCCTGATCGGAAAGCTGCTTGACCTCCTGGGCGAGAACTTCAAAGGTGCGTCCCTCATCTCCCAAGTGGGCGGCCTTGATCACGGCGTTCAAGGCCTTGATGTGGCTTTCCTCGCGGATGCGGCGCACATCGTTGGCATGCCGGTTGATCCGGATTGCGGAGTCGCCCGCGGTACGCGCAATGGAACGGATCTCGGTCAGCATCGCATCGCATCCGCTCATCAGCCCCGAGAGCCGGTTCAGTGCGGCATCGAGCACACGAAGCGGTGCGTCGGCGTCGTGGTCTTCGTCGGCAAGCTCCTTTAAGGCGCCCACCAACCCGCTCATCTCGTCGGTGATCTGTCCGAGCGCCCTGGCTCCGGAATTGCGCGTCTCGGTGACCCCTTCGATCACGGCATCGAGCTGCCCGGCCTGGAGGCGAAACACCTGGTGCGCCCGGCCGAGACGGTCCGTCGCGTCACGGTTGCCGGCCCCGGCGTCGCCGTCGATCGCCTTCCGTGTCTCGGCCATGGCCTCGACGGCGTGGCCGATCCGCTGGCGCATGTTGTCGTGGTATTGGATGCCCACCACCAGAGCACCGATCTGATCGGCGAGGATGCCGGCGGTGGCACGGGCGCCGTTCATGACCGCGAGGCTGTCGTTCATCAGGTGCCGGATCTGGTGCATCGCGTCCTCGACGGCGTTGTTCACATCGGCGCGGACCTCGTCGAGTCCTTTGCGTTTGGCGGCGATGTGGCGATGGGCATCGTTTAACCGGAATTCGGCGGCACGGGTATCGCTTCTCAGGGTTTCGGAAACTTCCACGATCCGTGCGGCAAGGGTCTTGATCTCCTGGGCGACCACGGTGAATTTTTCGCGGCTCTTCACGGACCGGTAGCTTTCCACGGCCACGTTGATGCCGATGACCCGCAGAAACCGGGCGATCCGCTCGATGGTGGTGCATTGCCGGTTCAGGGCCTTGAGTTCGGCGGCATTTTTCTGGATCAGCCGCAGCTTTTCACCGGTCTCCATGGATTGGCACGAAAGCCCTTCCCGGCGCTGGCGGACGGTTTTTTCCAACCGGGGCAGGGGCGCATCGGCCGCCTCCCGGCCGCCAAAGGTTTCCACGGCCGCAATCGTGCGTCCGACCAGTTCGCGGGTCCTTTCATGAATCTGCTGCAGCCGGTGGCCCAGATCGATAAAATCCGGTTCGCTGGCATCGACCGTGCCCTGGATCGAATCGGACCAGGCATCGATTTGCCGGGCGATCCCTTGTCGCAGCCCATCCGTTCGTCGACCGGATGGGTTCAGGGCCTTTTGCAGGCGTTGCCTGAATTCGGTCGTCCGGAAACGCTTTTTCAGCGCGCCGATCCGGTCCGGTTGCAGAAATTGCATCGAAATTTCCTCGGCCTCGGAACCGTTCCATCAGAAAAATGGTTTTGTCACGATCGGGCGCGCCGACACGGTAACCGAAAGGATGTGCGGATCCGGTCCGTTCCATGCCCCTATCGGGGAAGTAAAACCCGATCGTCTGGAGTGGTTATCGGTTGGGGGCGTTGAAACTTTAACCGGATGCGGTTTTTCCTTCCTTCTTCCGATCCGGCGGCGCCGCCCGCCCGGCACTACCGCCGGTTGAATAGGACATCCACCACGTTTCGCACGGTCTGCTCGGCGGAAATGCCGTCGGTGATTTCCGGCGGGAAGGCCACGATGCCGGCAAAATGCCGGGCCAGGGCGCCGAACAATGCCACGCGGGCATCGTCATCCAGCCCGTCGCGGCGCAAAACGGCCGTCAACGCCAGATCGGCCTCCGCCGGAGCGATCCTCTGGCGCAGCCGGGCCGCCAGGTGGGGGTATTTTCGGAAGGAGTTGTATTTGCTGGGGCGGGTTTGGGTGAGATCCGGCGCCGGTGGCCGGCGGGTCCGCACCACCACGGTGTTGGCCGCCACGTCGCCCAGCCGCTGGCCGTGCCGGGTGGCCATCACCGCGACCGCGCCCACGAGGTAAGCCAGCGGCAACGCGTCCACGGACCGGAGGAGGTTTCGGATCACGATCTGGCCGAATCGCAGGTGGAGCCCCTGCCCGTCCAGGACGCGAAGGCCCACCACCCGTTTTCCCACGGTCTGGCCCCGCCAGCGCCATTCAAAGAAGATCCGGTAGCCGACGGAAACCCCGAAAAAGGCCAGCACCGCGGAGGCCTGAGCCGCGTCGGCACTGATTCCGCCGACGAGTCCCGCCCCGGCCCGGATCAGGAAACTGGCGGCCAGGATGCAGCCCACGTCGATGAGCCATGCCGTGAACCGGCTGGGCACGCCGGCCAGGACCATGGTGAAGGCCACCCCCTCCGGGGTACGGATCGTGAGCGACGGGGTCCAGGGGTCGTGGGATTTCGAATTCAAGGTCTGCGATTCTCAATCGAAGGGTTTCCGGTTTCCCCGCTCGTTCGCGGGGCGCGGCCGGCGAGGCCGTAGAAGACCGCGAGCAGTCCCAGTTCCACCACGCCGAAACCGATCTTGATACCATTGGGGAGTTAAGGCGCATGGATCTGGGAGAAGAAGGCCTCCACGATTCCGGCCCACGTCAGCATCAAGCCGGTCCCGCCCATCAAGGTCACCACGTCGGGGCCGATCTCCCGCAGCCGGGTGCGAAAGGCCAGCGGCCGCCCCCACCCGATCATGGCGCTCGCCAGCACAAATCCCGCCTGGCCGGCGATGAGCACGGCCGATATTTCCACGACCCCGTGGGGCAGGAGCCACCCCGTGAGAAAGAGGCCCTCCCCGGCACGCAGATAATCCAGGGCCACGGCGCCGAGGATCACCCCGTTATAGAAAAGCATGACGGCCGTGCCCAGGCCGAAGGTCATGCCGAGGGCCAGGGTAAAGATGGCGATCCGGATGTTGTGGGTCATCAGCGTGGCCGCAAAGGTGCCCATGTGGCCTTCGAGCGGTTTGATCCCTTTGCCCTGTTCTTCCATGCGCACCCGTTGGACCGGACTGCCGGTGAGATTCGCAAAGGGAATGAGCACGGGTTTGGCCGAGGGATCCAGCGCCATGGCGCCGGCGCCGAAGAGGATGCCCAAAAGCAGGATGCCCAGGGCCAGTGCGAATGCCCCGCCCCGGCGACGAAAGGTCCGGGGCAGGGTCCGCATCAGCCATTGCCGGGGCGACCCGTGCCGGGGCCGGTCCCGGAGGTCGTAGATTTCGCCGTAGGCCCGGGCCACCAATGCTTCCAGGTAGGCATGGAGCTGAGGTTCGCTGCTGAAGGTGGCGATTTTGGCGAGTGCCGAGGCGGCCCGCTGGTATAGGTAGTGAAAACGGCGGATCTCGGTGTAGGTCATGGCCCGGTCAGGAGCCTCCTCCTGCTGGGCGAGCCGGGCTTCCAGTTCCTGCCAGGCCGGTGTTTCCGCGTGGATAAACCGATCGAGATCCAGGATCATAGCAGTTGCCGT
>JBJKPT010000518.1:0-8070 GCA_046706045.1 Desulfobacterales bacterium | reverse complement strand
CGGCTGAAAAACACCTCCGGGGAACCGAACCGCTCTTTTGCCCATCCCCAGAGACGACGGCCGCTGACCTCGCTGCGGCGGCATGAAAAACCCTCTACCGGTCGCCTCGGATGTTCCACGGCGGGCTTGGCCACCGGTCTCCGGATCCCCAACCACTCCGTGACCGCCGCGATTTCGCCAAAGGGAACACCGGTCTGGGCCATGCCCCAGGGGCCCGGATTCATCCCGACGAAGACGACCTTCTTTCCTGGAGTGGCAAACCGACGCAGGTATTCGACATGGGGCGCACTGGCGTATTCCAGGGGGTTGTAAACGTGGGTCACGGGCAGGCCGAAGTGAAGATCGGCCAGATTGGCAAGCAGCCGATCGAGGATCTGAATGGAAGGTTCGGTCATCGCGGTACACCCCCGGGAGTGGATGGGTACCACTAACACAACCGGCGGGATGGGTTCAAAGCCTGTTTTTTCACGCAAGCGCTTGACAGAACCGGACAACCCGTTTAAAGGAGAAAAATAAAGGAGAACAAAAACACGATGCGGTGCGCTTTGTCGACATCCCCGGCTTTTATGCTCGGACGCTTCTTTTTTGGCTTTAGAAGCGTCCATCCGGCCCTGTAGCGACCGACGCCGCCGACAAGCACCCCGGATGGACCTAAAAACCGGTCCCGCGGGGTGATCTCATAGAGTCCGACACGACCCCCGGGGGGACCGCCCCTCGGGGGTTTTTGTTTTCACGAACCCTTGCCCGTCTCGACACGGGTTGGACTCATCACACCAAGGAGAATATCCCATGATTCTCGAACTGAAATCGGACATCGCCCCGGAACAGCGCCAACGGTTGCTCGGCATCTTGAAAGACCGCCGCTTCGACTGCCGGGAATTGACCGGATTTGTGCCGCCGCGCATCGGCATCGTGGGCGGGGACAAGCCGGATGTCGCATTTCTGCGGGGTCTCGACGGGGTGGTCGACATCACCGAGGTCAAGACGCCCTACAAGCTGGCCGGCCGGGCCATGCACCCTGGGGATTCCCACGTGGGCATCGGGGATGTCACCATCGGCGGCGACCGGTTGGCGGTCATTGCCGGTCCTTGCGCCATCGAGAGCCGTGACCAGGCGATGATCATTGCCGCCGCCGTGAAAAAAGCCGGCGCGGTCCTCTTTCGCGGGGGCGCCTTCAAGCCGCGGACCTCGCCGTATTCGTTCCAGGGCCTGGAAGAAGAAGGGCTGAAAATCTTGGCCGAGGTCCGGGCGGCCCACGGCTTGCCCGTGGTGACGGAAATGACCTCGCCCTCACAGGCCGATCTGATGATGAAGTACGTCGACGTGGTTCAAGTCGGGGCCCGGAACATGCAAAACTTCGAACTGCTCAAGTGCGTGGGCCGGATGGGAAAACCGGTGCTCCTCAAGCGCGGGCTCTCCGGCACGATCCAGGAATGGCTGATGTCGGCCGAATACATCCTCTCCGAGGGAAACGACCGGGTGATCCTCTGCGAGCGCGGCATCCGCACCTTCGAGCCCTACACCCGCAACACCCTGGATTTGACCGCCATCCCGGTGCTCCGAAACCTCACCCACCTGCCCATCGTCATCGACCCGAGCCATGCCACGGGAATCCGGGAAAAGGTGGCGCCCATGGCCCGGGCCGCCATCGCCGCCGGTGCCGACGGGCTGATGATCGAGGTCCACCACGACCCGGAGCACGCCCTCTCCGACGGCCCCCAGAGCCTTTATCCCGAACAGTTCCGTCAGCTCATGCGGGATCTTTACGTGATCGCCCCGGTGGTCGGAAAACAGGTCGATTTCGGCTATATCGACAAAGCCGCCGCCATCCACCGCCTGGATGTCCACGGAAACGGCGCCCGGCGGCGCACGGTCTTCATGGGCCGCCGGGGCACCTTCAGCCACAAGGCCTGCATGCAGTACTTCGGTGAAAAAGTCGATGCCGTGCCGGTTCCCACCTTCAAGGACGTCTTCGACGCCGTCGCCGACGGCACCGCCGATTTCGGCATCGTGCCCATTGAAAACAGCTTAAGCGGCAGCATCCATGAAAACTACGATCACCTGCTGACCTACGAGCTGAAGATCATCGGGGAGCTGAAGCTGCGGATCGTGCACCACCTCATGGCCCGGCCCGAAACCCGCATCGAGGACATCCGCCGGGTTCTCTCCCATCCCCAGGTCTTCGGCCAGTGCCGCCAGTTCCTGGACCAGCACGACTGGGAGCAGGTGGCGGTGAGCGATACCGCCGGCGCAGCGGAGCGGGTGGCCCGGGACGATACGGCGGGGGATGCGGCCATTGCCAACCGCGTGGCCGCCGACGCCTACGGGCTCGCGGTGCTCATGGAAGGCATCGAGACGAACCCGCGCAACTACACCCGCTTCGTCATCATCGGAAAGGCCCCCATCGATCCGCAGCCTCCTGGAAAATCGTCGCTGATCTGCTCGACCCGAAACGAACCCGGGGCGTTGCACGCCCTGCTCCAGGTACTGGCCGAAAACAACATCAACATGATCAAGCTCGAATCCCGGCCCATGGCGGGCGAACCGTGGCGCTACATGTTTTACATCGACGTCGAGGCCGATCTGGAGGATCCGGGGCTTGCGCCGGTACGCCGGGCCATCGAGGAGAGGACGGAATTTTTGAAGCTTCTCGGAAGCTATTGAGTGTCCATCCAGAAACGGCATCTTTTGGCCCAGGCCTGCGTTCTCGCCCCTTTGAAATCCTCGGCGTAGCCGGGCTACGCCTGCGGTTTCAAAGAGGCTGCGGCCTTGCCCTGAACCAAAATCTACCCATTTCTGACCGGACACAACAGGTTCGGAATTGCCAAAATCGCCGATCGCGGTTAGGGTCCGCCGGATAAACGCCTTCGAAGGAGCGTGTCCTTATGAAAGAATTCGTCGTCAACGCCGTTACCGGGCAATCGAAAATCCTGGTGGGCGAGCGCCTGGAGCACCTCGTCGACCACCTGCCGGCCGGCCGAACCGTGATCGTCACCGATACGCAGGTCGGGCGCATTTACGGCGATGCCTTCCCGGCGGCAGACGTCATCACCATGGGCACGGGCGAGGCGAACAAAACCCTTGCCACGGTGGGCGAAATCTTCGAAAAACTGGTGGCCCTGGAAGCCGATCGCTCGGTCTTCCTCGTCGGCATCGGCGGCGGCATCGTCTGCGATGTCACCGGCTTTGTCGCCTCCACCTACCTTCGGGGGGTGCGCTTCGGCTTTGTGGCGACAACGCTCCTTGCCCAGGTCGATGCCGGCGTGGGGGGAAAAAACGGTGTCAATTTCGGTGGCTACAAGAACATGGTCGGTGTCTTCAACCAGCCGGAATTCGTCATCTGCGATCCCCGCCTCCTGGACAGCCTGCCGCCGGCGGAAAAACGCTCAGGGCTCGCGGAGATCGTCAAACATGCCGCCATCGGCGATGCATCTCTTTTTTCCTATCTCGAGGGCAGCGCCGATGACGTCCTGTCCTTTTCACGGGCTGCCGTGGAGCGGATGGTCTACGACTCCGTGGCGTTGAAGGCCGGCGTGGTGAGCCGCGACGAAAAGGAATCCGGGCTGCGACGGATCTTGAACTTCGGGCATACCCTGGGTCACGCCATCGAAAAGGCCGCCGGGGTGAGCCACGGCGAGGCGATCGGTGCCGGCATGGCCTTTGCCGCCCGACTCTCCGTTCACCGCGGACATTTGGCCGAAACCGACGCCGACCGCCTGACCTCGCTGCTCGAACGGTTTCACCTGCCGACGCGCATCGCCGCCGATCCGGCGGCGGTCCTCGACGCCCTGCGCCGTGACAAGAAGCGCCGGGACGAAACGGTTCATTTCGTGCTCCTCGACCGGATCGGCCACGCCGTTATCGACCCCATCCCGATCGAGGCGATCGCAAGCATGCTCACCGGGCCATGACCCAAGGCCCGAACGGAACGTGGTGCCTCTGGAATGAAACAAAAAATGGCAAAAATCCGTATCCGGCCTTTGAACAAGGTCATCGAGCTTGCGCCGGGCGTCCCCCTGCTGGAGGCGTTGCGTCAAGCGGGCATCGAATTGACCTCTCCCTGCGGGGGGCAGGGCATTTGCGGCAAGTGTAAAATTCTTTTCAAACAGGCAACGGATGCGGTGAATTCCCCCCAGGGCAATCTCTCGGATGAAGAGTATGAAGCCGGTCTGCGCCTGGCCTGTCAGACGGTTCTGAATTCGGATGAAATCATCGACATCACGCTGTTGACCACCGATGCCACCGATACCCGGATCCTGGAGGGAGAGCGCCTCCGGCTGACGGACCTAAACCCGGCCGCCCGCGTGGTCGTCGTAGCATCGGGCTGCTGGCTGGATTACCGGGGATGGCCGGAAAAGCGCTTGTTGAGCGGGTGGCCTCCACCCCAGACCCCCAAGGGGCTCGCCATCGATATCGGCACCACCACCCTGGTCGTCACCCTGATGGACCTTCAGGCCGGCATGGAACGGGCCACCGCATCCGCCCTCAATCCCCAGATCCGTTTCGGTCAAGACGTCATGAGCCGTATTGCCAAGGCGAGCACCCCGGAAGGGCTGGCCTTGGAATCCAGGGTCATTCACTCCGCACTGGGTGAACTCATAGAAAAGGTCTGCGGACGCGCGGGTTCGGGTCCTCGTGAAATTCTCGACGTGGTCGTCGGCGGCAACACGACCATGCTCCAGATCCTTTCCGGTGTCGATCCTTCTCCCCTGGGGGTGCTTCCCTTCACCGTGGATCTTGCGGGCGGACGAACCTACGGGGCGGATGCGTTCGGGTTTTCCTCACTCCATCCGGCCGCCCGGGTCTATGTGCCGCCCATCGCCCATGCCTACATCGGATCGGACATCAGCGCAGGACTTCTCGCCGCGGCCTTTTTCGACCACCGCGACCCCTGTCTCTTCATCGATATCGGAACAAACAACGAGATGGCCTTCAATACCGGGGAACGCATCCTCGTCACCTCCACCGCCGCCGGACCGGCCTTTGAGGGCATGAACATCTCCTGCGGCTCGCGGGCGGTCCCGGGTGCCATCGAGGCGGTCGACGCCGATGGGCAGGGCCTCTCGGTAAAAACCATCGACGATGCCTCTCCCCGCGGCATCTGCGGCAGCGGGATCCTCGATACGGTGGCCTGCATGCTCCGGTTGAACGTCATCGATCACACCGGCCGCATGACGGGCGTTTCCGCGGCGATGGACCCATCCGGCCGGTGGGCGGATCGCATGAAGACGCAACTCGGCGTACCGGCTTTTGAATTGGCCGATGGGGTGTTCTTCACCCAAAAGGACGTCCGCCAGTTTCAACTGGCGAAAAGCGCCATTCAGACCGGCATGCAGGCCATGCTCGCGGCGACCGGCATCGGAGCCGACCAGCTGAAAAAAGTCATCATCGCCGGGGCCTTCGGATACCATCTGCGGAAAGAAAGCCTTTCGGCGACCGGGATCCTGCCCGAAGCGTTCCACGGCGAGCTGGTCTTTGCGGGCAATACCTGCCGGCTGGGCAGTGCCATGATGCTGCTCAACGCGGCCCTGAGGGATCGGTTGGAGGCGCAGATGGCGCGGGTGTGCTATCTGGGGCTCGCCCAGAATGGCGACTTTCAGGAGCGGTTTGTAAAAAACATGTGGTTTTAGTCATCCCCCGGTTCGTCGGACCGCGCGAACATCCGCCGGCTCAGTTTGGCCTTCTTCATTTTGTAATGCAGCAGCTGACGCGAGATGCCCAGCAACGCGGAGGCCTTGGAAACATTGCCGCGGGTTGTGGAAAGGGCGTTTTCGATCAACGTCCGCTCCCGGGAGCGCTGGGTTCCGAGGAGCCCGTCCCCGGCACCAGCCAGAGGGATCGGCGTCGCCGGAAGAACGGAAGGCGGCCCTTCGGTGTCGGCACCGCCGTCGGACCCGAAGGATGGGGGGGGAACATCCGGCGCATTGAACTCCGTTGCAACGAAATGGGCGGGCAGATGGTGCAGCTCAATCTTTTCTTCGGTCTGGGTGATGTTCATCGTGCCTTCGATGACGTGCTCCAGTTCCCGGATGTTTCCGGGCCACGGATACTGCCGGAAGAATTGCATCACATCCTCCGAAACGCCTGAAACCTGATTGCCCATGGCTTGGTTGTTTTTCTGAATGAAATGCCGTACGAGGACGGGAAGGCCCTGGGTCTGCTCACGCAGGGGCGGCAGCGCAATGAGCACCACGCCCAGGCGGTAGAAAAGATCCATCCGCAGCGTACCGCGCTCGATGGCCTGGTGCGGCGACGTGTTGACCGAACTGACGATTTTGACCTCGATGTCGATGTCGTCGGAAGCCCCCACCCGCCGCGCCTTCTTTTCCTGAAGCACCCGGAGCAGCTTCGCCTGGAGATTGAGCGGCATGGAGTTGACCTCGTCCAGGAACAGGGTCCGCCCTGGGCCTGTTCGAAGATGCCGGCGCGATCCACGGCACCGGTAAAGGCTCCCCGGGAGGTGCCGAAGAGCAGGCCTTCGAGGAGATTTTCGGGGATGGCGGCGCAGTTGATGCCGATGAACCGTTTCCGGTTTCGGGAGCTGTAATTGTGAATGGATTGCGCGAAGAGCTCCTTACCGGTCCCGGTTTCGCCCCAGAGCATGATGGAAGAGGGCGAGTCCGCGGCCAGACGGGCGATTTTCACGGCCTGCAATATCTTGTCGTCCGCCCCCACGATGTCGGAAAAACGGTAACGGGTGCCGTTACCCAGATTGCGCTGCACGGTTCCGGGGTCGGCCCCAGTGATTGATGACGAGATGACGGCCCTCTCCAGCATGTTGTAATCTTTGATGAAACAGACGGCTCCGACCACCTGCTCGCCCCGCATGAGGGGAAACACGCTGTGGATCGTATTGGCCACCTTGCCCCGTCGGGTTCGGTAGAAAAACAATTCCCCCCCGGATCGGTCTTCCGCTGCGGATGCAGCGAAAAATTTTGCTCTGCTCGGCGTCAACGTTGTAGAGGTCCAGAACGTTTTGCCCCACCACGTCCCGGGCAGCCAGATCGTCGATCTGGGCCTGGGCGTCATTGTAAAACAGGATTTTCCCGTTGCGGTCAGCGATGATGACCCCTTCATCGAAGTCCGAAAGCACCGACAGCACATCGATGTTGGAGAATCCCTCAATGCTTCCCACCAGGTTTCCGAAATCCGCCAATTGAATTTCTCCCCGTCTTTCGAAGCCCTTCACGCAACCGACGCTTCGCCCCTAGCATAGCGATGCCGGCAGGCCGTGTCAAAAACCAAGTGAAAATTTTTTTTCATTTTTCATCTGAAAAATCGTTTTCACCTTTATCGAAAATCGGCGCCGGGCCGGTGCTTTACGAGGGAAAAAATCGTCGGTGTACCGTTGGCCGGTTTCAGAGGACAAATAACGATTCCATTGGGTTTGGATCGATTTCGGGGAGAAATGGCCTGATGACGGAGGCCGCCGTGGGGACCTCAGGGGCGTTGGCATGCATTCTGCTCCTCAGGGGGCGGTCCCGTTGATCTTCACCCATCGAGACCGGTAGGGGACGGCACGCCCTGACGGTATATGGAGGATTCATCGTTACGAAGGAGCGCTGCATGATCGATTCTCCGTCCAACAAAGGAGGGACCCGCGTATGTACGATCGCATGCAAACCCTGACCCAAGCGCAGATGACCCGGATTCACGACCGTTCCATCCACCTGATGGAAACCGTGGGGGTGGCCTTCAACGAACCCGAGGCGTTGGAGATCTTCAAGGCCCATGGGTTCACCGTGGACGGTAAGACCGTGCGTTTCAGCGAACGCCAGGTCCGGGATGCGCTGGAAAGCCCCCCTTCCGCCTTTCGGGTGACCGCGAGAAATCCGGAAAAGAGCGTCGCCATCGGCGGAGACGACTTCGCCCTGATCCCGGGATACGGGGCTCCGTTCGTGGCCGCCTGCGACGGCACCCAGCGGGTGGCCACCATGGACGACTACGACAAGTTCTGCAAGCTGGTTCAGACCTCCGTTCACCTCAACATGAACGGATTCATGATGGTGGAGCCCTCGGACGTACCGGCCGAAACCGCCCACCTGGACATGATCTTCTCCAACATCGTGC